>CALAKR010000293.1 GCA_937923225.1 uncultured Aquabacterium sp.
TAGTCCGCCCTGAACAATTGCCTTACGCAGCAGCCATCGCAACCTGAGCGCGGTAGTCACTGGCCGAACGGTCCAGCCGAGCCAGGACGATATCCCGCAAATGAGCAATAAAAAACCGCAGCAGACTCAGCAGCAGGCGGATGTTGTGCCCGGCGCCACACAGCACGGCATGCAGCGCATCACCCAGCGCGCCCTTGAGCGGATTGCGATCCAGCCTGCCGTCGCTCTTCATGTGCCCGATGCTCGGTTCGATGGCGCTGCGTCGTTTGATCATCGCCTTCATGGTGCGCGTCACGCCTCGCCGCTGGCCTGATCTGAGGATCTGCACGCCCTCGACCACGGCGCCCTTGTAGCCCTTGTCCACCATCACCGTGCGCGGCCGTTGGTTGGCGAGGATGCCCACCTGCTCAATGGTCTCCTCCAGCGTGTGCCCGTCGTACGGGTTGCCCGGCATGGAGCGCATGCCCACCACCAGGCCCTCTTTGAGCGTGGTGGCCAGCGTGACCTTCACGCCAAACTCGTAGGGGTTGCGTGCCTTGCCTTTGGAGATGCATTCGACCTCGGGCGCGTGCAGGGCGTACAGCTTGTTCTTGTCTTTGGCCTTTTGCGTGAGGATGCGGCCCACCCGCTGCAACAGGTCCTGGCCCTTGGTCTGCACCTGCTCAGGCAGCTTGGCCAGTTGGCGTTGCACATCGCGCTGAACCCGACCCACTCGGGTACGCAGCGTCTTGATGGCCGCTCGCATGCGCTTGTACTGCTTTGCATGGGCGTAGCGGCCCACCTGCGTGGCCAGGCGCGGCGCCTCGCGGTTGTAGTTCTGGCGCAAGCTCAAGCCGTTGTCCTGGGCAAACTTGACCATGTGTTGGCGGCTGCGCTCCAGCAAGCGGCTGTCCGTGGGATGGGCAATCGCCTTGGGCATCACCGTGGTGTCCACGATCACTTTGTCCAGGCTGGTGCGTTTGATCAGTCCAGCAGCCCTGGCCGCTTCAATGGTCACGGCCAGCAACAACTCAACGCCCTCTTCGCCAATGCGCTTGCGCCAGCGCGTCAGGCTCGACGGGTCCATGGGCAACTCGGTTTGCAGGTAGGTCTCGCCGGTGAAGAACTGCCAGTACGGGTTCTCCAGCCAGGTGTTGACCACCATCTCATCAGAAGCATCGTTGGCGTGCTGCAGGTACAGCAAGCCGGCCACCAGCCTAGGTGGCAATGCAGGCCGACCACGGCCTGAAGTGAAGTGGCCGGCGAAGCGCCGCTCAATCAACTCCCAGTCCATCAGCCCAGCCAAACGAATCAGCGGTGCTTCATGTTGAGCTGCTCATCCAGGCGAGGGCGGAACATCTCAGCGGTCTGGGCGGTGCGGGTGTGGGGTTTCATGGGCTGCAGAAATTTGCAAGAAAGCGCGGGGCGGATATTTGTTTCCTTGCAAATATCACACCACACTTCAGCCGAAATCGCATTGCAGATCAATGGCTTGCGAGTTGTTCAGGGCGGACTTCTTAGCAAAGAAGGCTGGGTTGCAGTCTGATCGGTTGAATGTTAAAGTTGCGCCTAAAGTTTTTGTTGCAACTTTGATTTTTGTCTGGGGTCCTTGTGGGCAGCACCTTCATCAGCAGGCAAACGGTTGATTCGCTGGGCTTGGACCTGGATGGGGCCTGGCGCGAATGGCATGCCGAAGTGCGTTGGAACGCCAGGAGCATCAGAGATGTTCGGGCGAACTTGTTGACATGTGCCTACTGGGCCGCACTGGATCCAACTGCTCAGGTCATATTGGCTCTGCCGGAGTGTCGTATCTCGGAAGAGCGGTTGCTGGCTGAGCAGTCCATGGTGCACAGCCTCATGCTGTCGCATGTCGCGGAGCGAATCCACTTGGTGTGGCAGGCAGACGGGAGCGCGCTGAGTAACCTTCCGAAAGCGTTGCCGGCCGAAGGGCTTGCCTGGCTAGAGAGGTTGATCGCGCAAGAAGGGCCGCAGAGTGCCGCTGCGCGGCCAACGTCTACCAAGCATCTCGTGCTGGGCTGGCTATTTCTGTCCTGGTTACGGGGGGCTGGGTTTCAAGGCACGGATGCGTTGTGCGAAGCGATTGGAGCCAGCTATCCAACGGTGGCTGGGGTGATCAAGCCACTAGAAGCGGCTGGGCTGATTGCGCGAGGGCGCGGACGTTCCGTGGCGCTGAGCAGATTTCCGATGGAGGAATGGCGACGCTGGCTGGTGGCCGGGGAATCAGCACGCAGGGCGGTCTATTTCAAGGACCAAAGTGGTCAGCCTAGATCTGTGTATGCCTTGGCGGATCGCTTCTTTGCATTGAAGAAGACCAACATGGCCGTTGGCGGGGTGATGGGAGCGACGCATCACTATCCATCCTTGGACATCACGGCAGCACCGCGTCTGGATATCACCTTGTTGGTGGAGAAGGATGAGCCTGCGGATCTCAAGTTTGTTCGTCGAATGGACGCGGCATTGAAGCAGTGCGAGAGGGCGGACCCGGCGGCCAACCTGGTGATTCATTTGCTGCCACGCAAAGAAGCTTGCTTTGACAGTGATGACCAGGGGCGATTGTGGGCAGACCCTGTAGAGTGCCTGGCAGACCTGCATGAAATGCGGCTTGATGTACAGGCAGATGACATGTTGCATGCATTGCTGCGGCAACGCTGATATCAAGGATCGGTATGGAGGCTTTACTTACCCCGGCGCAAGTGCTGCAGCAAGTGGCTGATGCGCTGCCGTCAGCCTGCAGGCGCAACGTCATCATCGGAGGCAGCCTGGCTGCAGGCTATTACTTCTTCGCCGATTCTGGCGAAGAGGCCATCCGAACGAAGGATGTTGACTGCTTGCTGGCGCCCTACGCAAGTGCGCTACCAGTGGCGCAGGATGTGGCGACCACATTGCTGTCGGCCGGATGGACTTTGCCTGTCGAGGGCGCGTGGAGCCAGCCAGGGACGGCGCAGACACCGGACGGGGAACTGCCGCTCGTCAGGCTCTACCCGCCTGGCGATGAAAAGCAATGGTTCGCGGAGCTGCTCTCCACGCCAGCGGACAATCCGCAGAGCCGAACCGAGCGGCAGTTTCAACGTTTGAATACGCCACTTGGCCATTTTGCGCTTTGCTCATTCGGCTATCTTGGCGTGGTCGAAGTGGGGGCTGTTGAAACGCAGATGGGCTTGCGCATCGCTCACCCAGCCATGATGGCCTTGGCCAATCTCCTTCACCATCCAGAGATCGGGCAGGCCGTGATGAGCCAGCCCTTCAACCGGCGACCGATCAAGCGCGCTAACAAGGATCTAGGGCGCGTGCTGTCGATGGCCTACCTGAGCACGGAAAAAGACCGTGATGCGCTCGATGCATGGGTACCGATGTGGGTTCAAGCTTTCGAGCGTGTGCTGCCCCGTGAGCGTGACCACTTGCAGCCTACCGTTGGGCGCGGCCTGCGGGCTCTGCTGGGCAGTGAGGCCGATATGGAGGAAGCTTGGTTTACCTGCCAGCATGGACTGCTCAATTCGCGCAGGGTGACCATTGATCAACTCAAGGCCACGGGAGAGCGGGTCTTGGCCGAGGTTGTCGAGGTGTTTGAGGAGCTCTGATCTCCGACACTTTTCCGACACTTGCCCCGGTAAATATGGATATACTGGGGTGTCTGGAGTCAACCTAAGTGGTTGATTTTGCGAGGTTTTCAGTGTCCCTCGCAGTCGGTGAAGGGCGCTCCGAAGGCAGGGGTTGCTGGTTCGATCCCAGCCGGGCGCGCCACTCTGTGGCCTGGGCATGCAGCCCCCCACAGCAAGCTCTGCAATTTATACACAGAGCTTTTCCCCGGCAATTTCGACACTGGTTGTGACGGAGACGCCGGAGGTGCAGCGACGAGGCGGGAGCCTGAGGCTGCTCAAGCCGGGCGCAAGACGCTGAGTGACCTGATCGGTCAGTACGTTCGCTGTCGAGGTGCTTGAGCAGGCACACGAGCGCGTTGCCTTGTCGAGGCAATTGATCAGCCGCATCACGGGTTGATTTCGCGAGGTCTTTGGTGTCGCTTGCAGTCCGTGAAGGACGCTGCCGCCCAGGTTAACCATCATGAAGCGTGGTCTGAAATCCTGTTGTTTTTAGGCAAGCATCCTCGTGCTGCGCACGGTTTCCACCCTTTCGGGGGGGCTGCTCTTGCCGCCGAATTTCCTAGAATCCGCCCCACTACAAACGAGTGGGAGGCCATCGGCGCGGAGCCGATGTGGCTTTGGCATGGGCCTCCTGCTTGTGAAGCACCGCGACGCATGATCGCGTGAATCAAATTCAGGGGGGCCTCATGGGGTCACAGAAGAAGACATTTTCATTCCGCGCCGCCTTGGTGGCCGTCTGTCTGCTGATCCCGGCAGTGACGCTGGGGCAGTTGAGCCCATCGCTTCAGAAAGCATTCGACTGGTTGTCGTCGCAGGTCCAGGCCACCCTGGTGACAGGCGAAGACGCCGCTGTGGGTACGCCTGTCCAGACCCGCGCTGAAACTGTCCAGACGCTCAAGGCCCTGGGCAGCCTTCCTGGTCCCTTGGCTCAGTCGGTGGCCAACAGTGCCGACCTGTCGGGCAACCCGGATACAGAGACCCTGGCGCGCCGCGTGCTGGTTGGTGCCCAGGGTGCCCAGGACATCACCCAACTGATGGCCAAGCTCAAGGCCAGGCAGAACACCGACGGCGGCTTCGGCGGTGCCGAAGGCTACAGAAGCCATGTGCTGGACACGGCCTGGGCCGCGTTGGCGCTGGCGCAGGCCGGCGAGGGCGCTGAAGCTGTCGCAGTGAAGGCCCGCCAGTACCTGACAGGGCAGGTGGCGGCCGATGGCGGCGTAGCCGCCGCATCGCCGTCCGCCGGCGTGGGCACGGGCCAGCGTCTGTACGCCAGCGCCCTGGCCAGCCTGGCCCTGCAGACGGGCTCTGAGGCTGGCAGCAGCCAGGCCGTGGCCAGGCTCTCGCAGTACCTGGGTGCACAGCAAGGCGGCGATGGTGGCTGGCAGGGCGATGCCCTGGTCACGGCCTGGGTGGTGCAGGCCCTGGTGCCTGTCAGCAGCGATGCCGGGCAGCGCTCTGCCGCGGCCGCCTTCCTCGAGTCCAAGCAGGCAGCCAATGGCAGCTGGGGCGGCGACCCCTACATCACGGCTGTGGCCTTGCGTGCCTTGACCACACGCCCCAACCCCGCACCTGCACCGGGCAGCATCTCCGGCGTCGTGATCGATGCCAACTCCGGCGCCGGTGTCGAAGGCGTCACCGTCAAGACCTCAGGCGGCAACCTGTCGGCGGTCACCGATTCGCTGGGTGCCTACAGCATCGCGGGTGTGGCCCAGGGCGCCTACACCGTCAGCTTCAGCCGTACAGGCTACCAGGGCAGCACGGTGGCGGCCACCGTAGGCGTATCGCAATCGCTCAACCTGGGGCAGACCTCGCTCAAGCCCAATGCGACCACAGGCATCGTGAAGGGCGTGATCACGGCGCAGGCCAACGGTGCGGCCCTGTCGGGCGTCACGGTGGCGCTGTCGGGTGCTGCTTCGCAGAGCATCCAGACGGACAGCAGCGGCCATTTCGAATTCAGCGCGGTGCCGGCCGGCAACATCACCCTGTCGGCGTCGGTGGCCGGCTACACGACGGCGTCGGGCAGTGCGGCGATCGCCGCCGGCCAGACGCTGGTGTTCTCGCCCGTGCTGGTGAAAGTGGGTGATCCAGCCGCGACCACGGGTGATTTCTTCGGGCAGGTGGTCAACGCCGCCGGTGGGCAGCCCCTGCCGGCCGCCACCGTGAGCCTGACCAACTTGTCCACCAACGCGGTGGTGACCGTGACGCCTGGTGCCGATGGCCGCTTCACGCGCACCTTGTCGCCCGGCAGCTATGCCGCGCGCTATACCCTCACGGGCTTCAACACCGTCG
>CALAKR010000294.1 GCA_937923225.1 uncultured Aquabacterium sp.
CAGGCCGATCCCAGCCTGTACGCGCTGGCCGAGGCGGCCCAGGCCCTGGGCCGCCCCTGGGTGGACCTGCGCGTGCCCACCGGCAGCAGCCCGCCCTTCCATTGGGATCTGGAGGCTGATCCTTCCCCGGATGCGCCACAACCACCTTCACCGCCCTGGGGCGACGGGCCACCGCCACGCGGCGCCTTCATCCGCCAGGATGTCTTCGCGCCGCTGGACGACCCGCGCCCCGAGGTGTCCACCCGTGCCCTGGGCTGGTACAGCGCCGTGCAGGGCTGGCTGCTGGCCCACCCCGAGGTGCGGCTGTTCAACCGTGACATCACCCCGGTGCCGTTCAACAAGCCGGCCGCCCTGCTGCGTGCCCGCGCCAACGGCCTGCGCGTGCCGCCCACCTGGGTCAGCAACGATGCCGCGCAACTGGCGCCGCGCCTGAGCGAGGCCTGCATCGCCAAGCCCGTGGCGGGTGGCGGCCTGTGCCAGACGCTGGACGAGGCCCTGCAGGCCGCGCCGCGGCCCTCGCAGGGCCAGCCCGCCTTCCTGGCCATGCCCGCGCTGGTGCAACCCCGCCTGGTGGCGCCCGAGCTGCGCATCTTCGTCGTCGGCACCCAGACCTTCGCCTTCGAGGTGCGCAGCCCCTCGCTCGATTACCGCGCCCTGCAGGATGCCGACGTGCAGCCTGTGCCCGTGCCCTCGCGCTCGGCCCAGCCGCTGCATGCCCTGATGCGCGAGTTCCGCATGGATTTTGGCGCCGCCGACTTCAAGACCGACCCTGACGACGGCGACTTGGTCTTCCTGGAGCTCAACACCTCGCCCATGTTCGCGCGCTTCGACGCGGCCTGCAGTGGCGCGCTGTGCCGCGCCATGGTCGAGCACCTGAGCGCCGACGCCTGAGCCCCTGAAATCACGCCAACCCCCGCATTCGAGGGGGTTCCTGGCGCCATCTCCGCACGCCTTCGCCCCCCATCTGGGCACAAACCCGAAGGGTCGATGCCGGGCCGCGTCCGGATACTGGTCCGCAGTGCCACGCAAGAGTCCCAGAGACATTCCAAGATGCTGTCACTGCAAGAACAGGCCGGCCTGGAAGACCAGGTGCGCGCCGCACGACTGCGCATGCTGCTCGACCATGTCGAAGTGGCCTTGCTGGCCTCGGGCGTGTTCGCGGCCATCGTGGCCTGGCTGATCCACCACCTGGTGCCCGAGGCGCGGCTGTGGCCCTGGCTGGTCATCAAGCTGGCGTGCCTGCTGCCGCGCCTGGCGCAGGCCAAGTGGCTGATGCGCCGCATCGGCGAGCCCGGTGTCGATGTGGCACGTGGCCGCCAGCTGATGCTGGTTTTCATTGCGCTCGACAGCCTGGCCTGGGGCGCCGTCTGCTGGTGGCTCACGCCGCTGCACAACCTGGATCTGGCCGTGGTCACCATCAGCTCGCTGATGGGCCTGGCCGCCATCGGCGCCTTCATGAACTCGGTGGACACGCGCGCCGTGGCCTGCTTCACGCTGCCCATGTTGCTGCCCAACATCGCCTATGTGCTGTGGCGACAGGATTCGCTCGGCCTGTTCGGCGCGGTCTCCATGCTCGGCTTCATGGCGGTGATCATGCTCGAGACGGTGCGCAGCCAGCGCCGTATCACCGAGTTGCTGCGCTTGCGCTTCATGCACGAGCACGTGGCCGGCGAGCGCGCCCGCGCACTGGAGCAGGCCCGCCACCACAGCGATGCGCGCAGCCGCTTCCTGGCCACCGTGAGCCACGAGATGCGCACCCCGCTGCACGGCATTCTGGGCCTGGCCCGCGTGCTGCAGCAGGACAAGCCCCGCGCCGACCAGCGCCAGCGCCTGGCCCTGATGGAGCGCTCCGGCGAGCACCTGCTCACCGTGATCAACGACATCCTCGACTTCTCCAAGATCGAGGCCGGCCGCATGAGCATCGAGGCGCGGCCCTTCGAGCTGGGCGAGGTGCTGGACGATGTCACCGGCGTGTTCCAGGTGCTGGCCCAGCGCAAGCAGGTGCCGCTGCGTCAGCTGCGCCACTGGCAGGGGCCCTGCCCGGTGGTGGGTGATGCCGCCCGCGTGCGCCAGGTGCTGCACAACCTGCTGGGCAATGCCGTCAAGTTCACCGACCACGGCAGCATCCAGCTGATCGCGCGCCGCCATGATGACGGCCTGGTCGAGCTGCAGGTGCGCGACACCGGCGTGGGCATCGCCGAGGCCGACCGCGAACGCATCTTCGATGCCTTCACCCAATCGCACGCGGCCTCCAGCGCGGTGCTCGACCGCCAGCATGGCGGCACCGGGCTGGGCCTGGCCATCGCGCGCCAGCTCTGCCGCTCGATGGGCGGCGATCTGGTGTGCGACAGCGCCGTGGGCGTGGGCTCGATCTTCCGGGCCACGATGCTGCTGCCGGCGCAATCCGACGTGACCGGGCCCGAGCAGGATCTGCAGGCCGGCACGGATGGCCAAGCCCCGGCCGAAGGCGGCCTGACCGGCCTGCGCGTGCTGCTGGCCGAGGACAACGCCGTCAACATCCTGGTGGCCGAAGCCGTGCTGGGCCACCTGGGCTGCGAGGTGCACACCGTCACCGACGGGCAGCAGGCCGTGGCCTGGCTGGCGCAACACCGCTGCGACGTGGTGCTGATGGACTGCGCCATGCCCGTGATGAACGGGCTGGAGGCCACGCGCGAGATCCGACGCATGGAGCAGGCCAAGGGCCAGGCCCGCGTGGCCATCGTGGCCCTCACCGCCAACTCCCTGCTCGATGAGCGCGCGCAGTGCCTCGCGGCAGGCATGGACGAGCACCTGGCCAAGCCCTTCGGCCCCGACGACATCCGCGCCGTGCTCGAGCGTGTGTTGCTCCAGCGCGCCGTCCATGTGTCCTAATGGCATCCATGCGCCATGAGGCGCCCCACAAGAACGACCGAGGAGACCCCGCTTGAACGTGACGAAGACCGTGTGCACCGCCGCCCTGCTGGCGCTGCTGGCCCCCCTGGCCCAGGCCAAACAA
>CALAKR010000295.1 GCA_937923225.1 uncultured Aquabacterium sp.
ACCGGTAGGCCGCGTAGACGTCAGGGACGCGCAGGTGTGTTCCCCACGCATGTGGGGATGAACCGACGTCTCAGGAAATGGTGGACGTGGTGCTGGAGTGTTCCCCACGCATGTGGGGATGAACCGCTGGGCCGGGACAAAGACTTCCTGAAGAACGGGTGTTCCCCACGCATGTGGGGATGAACCGCACAACCCGCACCCACGCCCGAGGACATCGAGGTGTTCCCCACGCATGTGGGGATGAACCGGAGAGCGTTTATGTTGGCCTATCCAACAATGTGTGTTCCCCACGCATGTGGGGATGAACCGCCATCGGCGGCAGCGGCAATCGCCTCTTTGGCGTGTTCCCCACGCATGTGGGGATGAACCGACGTTCCAGGGTTGGCATGGTGTTGTCCATGGGTGTTCCCCACGCATGTGGGGATGAACCGATGCCATGCAGCATCGCGGCATTGGCGAAGCCGTGTTCCCCACGCATGTGGGGATGAACCGTGCCCTGTCAATGGAGCACGCATCACCTACCAGTGTTCCCCACGCATGCGGGGATGAACCGGTGACGGGCAACCTGAGTCGCAGCATCTACCAGTGTTCTCCACGCATGTGTGAACCGAACTGCGAGCTGAGGTTGCCGATAGGCAGGCCGTGTTCCCTGTATATGCAGGGATGAATCTACCTGACAGCGTTCACAGGAACGTTTGGATACACGCGCACCGTGTTCGCGCACTTCCGCCCGCTATCCTTGCACCCATGCCCAGCAAGCCCCTGACCTTCGATTCCCGTCTGCCCGAAGTCGGCACCACCATCTTCACCGTGATGTCGGCCCTGGCGCAGGAGCACGGGGCGCTCAACCTGTCGCAGGGCTTCCCGGATTTCGAGCCACCGTCTGAACTGATCGGCCTGCTGGACAAGCACACCCGCGCCGGCCACAACCAGTACCCGCCCATGGCCGGCGTGCCCGCGCTGCGCGAGGCCATCGCGGCCAAGGTGCACGCCCTGTACGGCGCCACGTACGATCCGGGCACCGAGGTCACCGTCACGGCGGGTGCCACGCAGGCCATCTTCACGGTCGTGGCCGCGCTGGTGCGCCCGGGCGACGAGGTGATCGTGTTCGCGCCGGTGTACGACAGCTACGGCCCGGCCATCCGCCTCAACGGCGGCACGCCGGTGGTGTCCACACTCAAGCAGCCTGACTACCGCCCTGATTGGGACGAGGTGCGCGGCCTGATCACGCCGCGCACGCGCATGATCATCTTCAACACGCCGCACAACCCCACCGGCACGGTGTGGACGGCAGACGATCTGCAGGCCTTGCAGGCCCTGGTCGAAGGCACCGACATCGTCATCGTCAGTGACGAGGTCTACGAGCACATGGTGTTCGACGGCGTGCGCCATGAAAGCGTGATGCGCTACCCCGCCTTGGCCGAGCGCAGCTTCGTGGTCTCCAGTTTCGGCAAGACGTACCACATCACCGGCTGGAAGGTGGCCTACTGCCTGGCCCCGCGTGCGCTGATGGCGGAGTTCCGCAAGGCGCACCAGTTCATCGTGTTCACCGTACACGCACCGTCGCAGCATGCGCTGGCCGAGTTCATGGTCAAGCCCGGCTGGTATGAACAGCTGCGCGCACTGTACCAAGGCAAGCGCGACATCTTTCGCCAGGCGCTGAGTGGTTCGCGCTTCGAGCTGCTGCCCTGCCAGGGCACCTACTTCCAGTGCGTGAAGTACGGCGCCATCAGTGACGAGGGCGATGTGGCCTTCGTGCAGCGGCTCACGCGTGAGCATGGCGTGGCGGCCATTCCGGTGTCGGCCTTCTATCCCCATGGGGATGACCACGGCGTGATCCGATTCTGCTTCGCCAAATCGGCGGCCACCCTGGGCCGTGCGCTGGAGACGCTGGTCAAGCTGTAAGCCGGCCCGCTCACGTCCCTCACCATCCACAAGGCGCGGCACGGACCGCGCCTTTTTGTTGTCTGGCCGGGCTGTGCCTTGCTGTGTCCGTTAATCCGTGATTTGCACCAAGCGCGCACTCAGGGTCGGCGAGCGCTGCGCCCGGCTTTGTGCATCCATGCCCCAGCTTCGGGGCTTTTGCCTGCCTGGTGAAACATCTGGCGCGCCAAACACGTGAACTGCATCGCGGTCGGTCTGGCACATCGTTGCACTAACTTGATCTATAAACAATACAAACTCAAAGTGATTTCACTCCATCCCTGGCGTCCGCGCCGTCCATGACAAGAGGTTTCTCATGACAGCTCCCACGCAGAGTTCGTATTTCGCTCCCCACCGTCTCGGCCACGTGAATCTGTGGGTCGATGACAGCTTCCTCAACCAGGCGCAGATCGACGCCGAGTACAACCGCGTGGCATCACCACCGTGGTTGTGAACTACGCGCTGGCGCCGAGCGTGAGCATCGACGAGATCACCCGCCAGGCCCGGGCCTCGCTGGCCTGGGTGCTGCGCTACATCGGCGAGTACGGCGGCGATCCTGAACGTGCGGCCATTGGCGGCCACTCCGCCGGCGGCCACCTGACGGCCATGGGCCTGCAGACGCGCTGGGCCGAGGACTACGGCCTGCCACGCGACCCGTTCAAGGCGGCCGTGCTGGTCAGCGGCCTGTTCGATCTGCAGCCCCTGCCGGGGGCGAACCACTATTCAGCCATCTACGGGTTCGAGCAGGCCGACAGCCCCTTGTGTGGGTGGGTGGCCCGGCAACTGGGGCTTGATCCGTGACCTGACCCGTTACGCTTGCGTCTCAGAACATGGTCTTTTTGTGCAGGGGAGTCAACACGATGAAAGCCGATCCGAGCCACAAGCTCCTGATCCAGGCCGATGAACTGGGCCACGAGGCCCGGCTGGTGCAGGATGACCACGCTGTGCTGCGCCTGTGGCTGCGCATGCTGTCGTGCACCACGCAGATCGAGGACGAGATCCGCCGCCGGCTGCGCGCGAACTTCGGCATCTCGCTGGCCCGCTTCGACTACATGGCCCAGCTCTACCGCAAGCCCGAGGGGCTCAAGATGAAGGAGCTGTCGAGCTACCTGATGGTGACCGGCGGCAACATCACCACCCTGACCGACGAGCTCGAGCGCGAGGCCCTGGTCACCCGGGAGGCCAGCCCGACCGACCGGCGCTCGTGGATCATCCGCCTGACCGACAGCGGCCGCGAGGTGTTCTCCCGCATGGCCGAGGCACACGAGCAATGGATCCTGGAACTGTTCGCCGGGCTGGATGCCAAGACGGTGCAATCCCTGCACACCCAGCTGGGCCAGTTGCGTGTGCAGGTGATGCACGCCTGTGCCGAACACGACGCGCAAGGCTGAGGCGGCCTGTCAAATTGTCACTTTTGACTGCTTGAACCCTCCGGACATCCCCCAATGCCCCCCGCATGGTGTTGCAACAAAGCGCATAATCGGACAACGGTTGTGCCCGGCCAGACACCATGTGACGTCACGCGATATGACGCCATGTGAAAAATGAGATGACGCCGGTTGCTCCCAATGAGCACGGACATGACTTCCGTGTACCAGTGGCCCGCCTTGAAGGGGTCGCATGAACTTCACGGGACCCCATGGACAGCAACGCCTCATCCGGCACGGTCGTCGATGCCTTCGACGGCCTGTCGCCCAGCCAGCGCATCGCACGGCTCGAAGCCCTGCTGCGCCAGTCGCGCGCCGAAACCCAGCGTTTTCGTGACTGCTTCGAGCTGGGCGAGTACGGCAAGGCCCTGGTCGGTCTTGATGGTCGCTTCCTGGAGGTCAATCCCGCGCTGTGCGCCATCACGGGCTTGAGCCGCGAGCAGCTCTGCCAGCGCACCTGTCTGGACATCACCCACCCGGATGACCAGGAAACCTGCCGTGCGGCCTTGCGCGCGCTCGCGGGCGGTGCCCAGACGACGTTCCGCACCGAAAAGCGTTACCTGCATGCCGGTGGTCATGCGGTGCACGTCCACGTGACCTTGACCCTGGCGCGCGACGCCCAGGGCGAGCCCTCGCATTTCGTGGCGATGATGCAGGACGTCACCGCGCGCAAGGCCTCGGAGCGGGCCCTGGTCGAACGTGAGGCCCTGCTCAGCAGCATGGGCAAGTTCGTGCCGGGCATCATCCACAAGATCGGCTTCGGGCCCGATGGCCGGGCGCGCTTCATGTACATCAGTGATCGGGCGCTGGAGATGTTCGAGCTGCCCCCCGAGGTGATGGCCAATGATTACTACGCCCACCACGTGCGCGTGCACCCGGAAGACCTGAAGTACGCCGAACGCCTGGGCCAGCCGCCCAAGCCGGGCCAGCCCCTGCACCCGGTCGATTTTGAGTACCGCGTGTTGCTGCCCACCAAGGGCCTGCGCCACTACCGTGGCCGTGCGCTGCCCGTGATCGAGGCCGATGGCCAGGTGGTCTGGTACGGCCATACCGCGGACGTGACCGACCAGAAGCTGCTGCAGGAGGCCCGCGTGGCCGCCCGTGCCGCCGAGGACGCCAACCGCGCCAAGAGCGAGTTCCTCTCGCGCATGAGCCACGAGCTGCGCACGCCGCTCAATGCCGTGATCGGCTTTGCCCAGTTGCTGCGCCTGGACCGGGCCCAGCCCCTGGCCGACAGCCAGCGCAACAAGGTGGACCTGATCGAGCGCGCCGGGGCCCACCTGCTGGACGTGATCAGCGATGTGCTGGACCTGTCGCGCATCGAGGTCGGCGGCCTGCCCCTGGCCATGGAAGACGTGCCTGCCCGCCAGGTGATGGACGAGGCGCTCAACCTGGTCGAATCCATGGCCCGTGAGGCCGGCATCCGCCTGGTCTCCGAAGTGGGGCCGGCCAAGTGGCGCGTGCACGCTGACCGCCTGCGCCTGCGCCAGATCCTGGTCAACCTGCTGAGCAATGCCGTCAAGTACAACAACCCGGGCGGCGAGGTGACGGTGCGGCTGCGCCAGCAACCCGCCCCATCCCCGGACGGCACAGCCCTGCTGGGGCTGGAGGTGCAGGATTCTGGCATCGGCATGACGCCCGACCAGCAGGCCCACCTGTTCGAATCCTTCAACCGCCTGGGGGCGGAGCGCACCGCCATCGAGGGCACGGGCATCGGCCTGGTGATCGTGCACCGCCTGGTCGAGCTGATGCAGGGCCACATCGATGTGCGCAGCGAGCCCGGCGTGGGCTCGTGCTTCACGGTGTGGCTGCCCACGGCCTGCGATGACGATGGTGGCGAGGCCTGCCCGCCGGCGGCTGGCGGCCCCGTGCTTGAAGCCCCCCATGGTGGCCTCACCGTGCTCTACGCCGAAGACAACGAGGTCAACATCGACCTGGTGCGCAAGGTGCTGGAGCTGCGCCCGGCCTGCCGCCTGCTGGTGGCGCGCAACGGGGCCGAGGCGGTGGCGCTGGCCACGGCCACGCGGCCCGGCCTGCTGCTGCTGGACATGCACCTGGGCGACATGGATGGCTTCGAGCTGCTCAAGCGCCTGGCGGCGATCCCGGCGCTCAAGGGCGTGCCGCGCGTGGCCTTCTCGGCCGACGCGATGAGCGAGCAGATCGACAAGGCCAAGGCCAGCGGCTTCACGGCCTATCTGACCAAACCGCTGGACGTGGTAGCGCTGCTGCGCTGCGTGGACGAGCACACGGGCGTGGCCGGCATGGCCTGAAGGTGGGCCGGGACACGGGCGGGGTGTGCGGGTGTTGGCCCACAATGGCGGGCATTCAACACCAAGCAGGAGTACACCCCGCCATGACCGCCAACATCCTCAATCCGCTGGTCGCCATGATGGTGCTGACCCTCGTGGTCTGGGCCTTCATGTACGTGCGCCGGCTGGGCTACATGGTTCGCCATGGTGTCGACCCGCAAGAGGTCAACACGCCGCAGAAGATGGCGCTGCGCCTGCCCGAATCGGCCGAGGCGCCTTCGAACAACCTGAAGAACCTGTTCGAGTTGCCGGTGCTGTTCTACGTGATCTGCCTGACCCTGCTGCACCTGGGCTGGGTTTCGCCCACGGACGTGACGGCGGCCTGGCTCTTCGTGGGCCTGCGCGCGGCGCACAGCCTGGTGCACTGCACCGTCAACCTCGTGAAGGTGCGCTTCGTGTTCTACCTGCTGTCCAGCCTGGTGCTGTGGTTCATGCTGGCGATGCTGCTGCGCCGGGTGCTGGCGCTGGGCTGAACAGGCTCAGCCGCCGAACAGGCGCCCGGCGTACAGCCCCAGGCCGGTGGCCACCGAGGCCAGCCGGTCGCCGCGTGCCGCGCGCGCTGTCGGGAAGGCCGCGGCCAGGCCGTCGGTCAGCAGGCCCAGGCCGGTGGAGCCGCCGGTGAAGTACAGCGCGTCGATGTCTGCGGGCTTGAGGCCGGCGCGGGCCACGGTGTCGCGCGCGCAGGCCACGATGCGGGCCAGGTCGTCGCGCAGGGCCTGCTCCATGCCCGGTGCATCCAGGTGCGAGGCCAGGCCGGCCTCCACCACGCCCAGGTCGATGTCGGCGGTGCCGTGTTCGGCCACGGCGATCTTGGCGGCTTCCGAACGGCCCAGCAGCGCATGGCCCAGGCGGTGGCGCACGGTAGACATCAGGCGCTGGTGGTGCACTGCCTCGCCATAGAAATCGACCATGTTGGCCAGTTCCGCCACACGCTGCGGCGCGTACACGGTATTGACCAGGTGCCAGGTGCTCAGGTCAAAGTAGACGCGGCTGGGCACGGGGCGTGCGGGCTGGCCTTTCACCTCGGGCCCGAAGGCGCCGAAACCAAGGGGCGGCATCACGCTGCCCAGTGACACGCGGCGGTCGAAATCGGTGCCGGCGATGTGCACGCCGTGGTTGGCCAGGATGTCGTCGCGGCGGTCCAGGCGCTGGGCGCGCTCGGGGCCCACACGCACCACGGAGAAGTCGGAGGTGCCGCCGCCGATGTCGGCCACCAGCACCAGCTCTTCACGCTCGGCGCGCTGCTCGTGGTCCAGCGCCGCGGCGATGGGCTCGTACTGGAAGGCGATGTCGGCAAAGCCCACGGCGCGGGCGGCGGCCTCCAGCGAGGCCTGGGCCTGGGCATCGCGGTCGGCGTCGTCATCGACGAAGAAGACGGGGCGGCCCATCACCACGCGGCTCAAGGGCTGGCCGCCATCGGCCTCGGCCAGGGTGCGCAGGTGGCGCAGGTAGCCGGTGACGATGTCCAGGTACTTCACGCCGTGGCCGTGGCCCACCTCGGTGGTCTGGTCGATCAGCGCGGTGCCCAGCACGCTCTTCATGGAGCGCATCAATCGGCCTTCGTAGCCGTCGACATAGGCCTGCACGGCGGCGCGGCCGAAGGCACGGGGCAGCTCGGGCACGGGCGGGCGGTGCACGGCGGGGGGCAGGTCGTCCGCGTCGGTGCAGTAAAAGACCGCCGTGGGCATGGTGGGCTGGCCGTTTTCCAGCGGCACCAGGCGCATGCCCTGGGCTCCGTTGGCCGGGATGGCGATGGCCGAGTTGGAGGTGCCGAAGTCGATGGCGCAGTAGCTCATGGGCGAAGCGGGCGCCCTGAGGGCGCCGGGGAAAGGAAAAGCAAGGGGCGAAGGGGCGTTTATACCGCGCTCCGGCCTTTCCGATCGATCCTCAGGCCACGAAGTGCCTTTCTGCGGCCTGGTGACTGCCGCTCATGCGCCTGGCAACAATGAGCCCGTTCAAGGCATTCCGATGCCGTCGCGCGCGATCAGGCTCAGTGAGCCAGCCGTGTCCGGCTTGAACTGCCACAGGGTGGTTGTGAGCGAAGGGGATCCGCCACCCGCAGGGTAGTCCATGCGCGCCGTGGTGATGAAGGCATTCAAGCCATGGTTGTTGCCGAGGTGGGCAAAATCCAGCAACGCTGACGCGTCAGCACCCACCAGGTGTTGGCCCAGAGCGGTCACGGTGCCGGTGAGCAGGTTGTAGCCCTTGAAGCGGGCGGCGGTACAGTGCACTGGCGACGAAGGGGTGCCGAGATCACACCACAACAGGCGTGTGATGTCCCGGGCTTGTCCGATCAGCGCCGTAGGTGCCTGGTGCGTGCCGATGCCCAGCACGCGCGCCGCCAGCAGGCGAGGCGAGGCCCCGATGTTGTCGACGACGTACAGCGCCACAGGGTCGTCATCATCCAGGTCGGAGGGTTTCGCATAGACCAGTTGGGTGCCATTCACCCCCGCCAGGGACAAGCCGATGTCCAGTGGCAGGCCCGTGGGTACCTCGTAGTGATCCAGTTGCCTGGACATGCCCGCGCTCTTGGTGAACGACGTCAGGGTGGTGGGCGCGTTGGGGGCTGCCTGGTCCTTCTGAACCACCCACACGGCATCCGAGTTCACCAGCAGTTCGGTGGCATCGCCTTTGGTTGCATCGAGTGCGGCGATCCGGGAGGCGGTGCTTGTGCCATCGAAGGCGAAGATGGCCTGGCCGGGCTCCTGCGCGATGACGTAGAGGCGGGTGCTGTCGGTGGCGACGAGGAGGCCATGGCTGCCATTCGCCACAACGCCCGAGGCCAGGTTGGCGGAAAGCGTGGCGCCCAGGCCGTCCCACGTCAGCATGCGCAGACTGCCATTGATCTCCAGGATGCCT
>CALAKR010000296.1 GCA_937923225.1 uncultured Aquabacterium sp.
GCATCATCTCGGCCAAGGACCACGGCGAATCCTTCCTGATGCTGGAAACCGGCCGCGCCGCCGCCTTCATGATGGACGACGCCCTGCTCTACGGCGAGCGCGCCAAGTCCAAGCGCCCGGACGACTGGGTGGTGGTGGGCAAGCCCATGTCCGAAGAGGCCTACGGCTGCATGATGCGCAAGGGTGATGCGGCCTTCAAGAAGCTGGTCGATGGCGCCATCAGCAAGGCGATGACCTCGGGCGAGGCCGCCAAGATCTACGCCAAGTGGTTCCAGCAGCCCATTCCGCCCAAGGGTCTGAACCTGAACTGGCCCATGTCCGACGACGTGCAGGCGCTGTTCAAGGCCCCCAACGACAAGCCTTTCCAGTAACCCCCCAGCCAAGGCGCCCGCGCGATGGACTACCAATGGAACTGGGCCATCTTCTCGCAAGAGACGGCCATGGGCGACGGCAGCACCTACTGGGGCTGGATGCTGGCTGGCCTCAAGATGACGCTGACCATCTCGCTGAGCGCCTGGGTGCTGGCCCTGGTGCTGGGCACGGTGGTGGGCGTGCTGCGCACCGTGCCCTCGCGTGGGCTGCAGCGCGTGGCCACGGCCTATGTGGAGGTGCTGCGCAACATTCCGCTGCTGGTGCAGCTGTTCATCTGGTATTTCATCGTGCCCGAGCTGTTGCCCCAGGCCTGGGGCGACACGATCAAGCAATGGCCGCCTGAATGGCAGCAACTGGGCGCCGCCATCATCTGCCTGGGCCTGTTCACCAGCGCCCGGGTGGCTGAGCAGGTGCGCGCCGGCATCCAGAGCCTGCCCGTGGGCCAGACCCGTGCGGCCCTGGCGCTGGGCCTGAGCCTGCCGCAGGCCTACCGGCTGGTGCTGCTGCCCATGGCCTTCCGGCTGGTGGTGCCGCCGCTCACCTCGGAGTTCCTCAACGTGTTCAAGAACTCCGCCGTGTGCTCGACCATCGGCCTTCTGGAGCTGGCCGCCCAGGGCCGCCAACTGGTGGACTACACCGCGCAGCCTTATGAGGCCTTCATCGCGGTGACCCTGATGTACCTGCTGATCAACGTCGTCGTCATGGGCCTGATGCACCTGCTCGAACGCAAGGTCAAGGTTCCGGGCTACCTGGGATAAGGGGCGGCCATGGCACACGATTTCGACTGGTCGTCCATTCCCAGCGCCCTGCCCTTCCTGGCACAGGGCATGCTGGTCACGCTGGAGATCACCCTCGTCGCCCTGGTGGTGGGCCTGGTGTGGGGCACGCTGCTGGCCCTGATGCGGCTCTCAAGCGTGGCGCCGCTGCGATGGTTCGCCGCCGGCTACATCAACCTGTTCCGCGCCGTGCCGCTGGTGATGGTGCTGCTGTGGTTCTTCCTGGTGATCCCGCAGTTGCTCACCGCCGTGTTCAACCTGCCGCCCGGCACCGATGTGCGCATGACCTCGGCGCTGGTGGGCTTCGCGCTGTTCGAATCGGCCTACTACGCCGAGATCATCCGCGCCGGCATCCAGAGCGTGCCCAAGGGGCAGCTCTCAGCCGCGACGGCACTGGGCCTGAGCCGGGCACAGGCGATGCGCCTGGTGATCCTGCCCCAGGCCCTGCGCAACATGGTGCCGCTGCTGCTCACGCAGGCCATCGTGCTGCTGCAGGACACCTCGCTGGTGTACGTGTCGGCGCTGGCCGACTTCTTCGGCACGGCCTACAAGGTCGGCGACCGCGACGGCCGGCTGGTGGAGCTGCTGCTCTTTGCCGGTGCCGTCTACTTCGTGCTGTGCTTCGCGCTCTCGCGCGTGGTGCAGCGCCTGCAGCGCAAGCTGACCGCCTGATCCTTCGCCCCTCCCAGCGCCATGATCCAGATCGACAACGTCTCCAAGCACTACGGCACTTTCCAGGTGCTGACCGACTGCAGCACCACCGTCACCAAGGGCGAGGTGGTGGTGGTATGCGGCCCCTCGGGCTCCGGCAAATCCACCTTGATCAAGTGCGTCAACGGGCTGGAGCCCTTCCAGCAGGGCCGCATCCTGGTCGATGGCACCTCGGTGGGCGATCCGGCCACGCACCTGCCCCGGCTGCGCAGCCGCGTGGGCATGGTGTTCCAGCATTTCGAGCTGTTCCCGCACCTGAGCGTGATCGACAACCTCACGCTGGCCCAGCGGCATGTGCTGGGGCGCGACAAGGACGCCGCCGCAGCCAAGGCCATGGCCCTGCTCGACCGTGTGGGCCTCAAGGCCCATGCCGCCAAATCGCCCGGCCAGCTGTCGGGCGGTCAGCAGCAGCGCGTGGCCATTGCCCGCGCCCTGTGCATGGACCCGATCGTGATGCTGTTCGACGAGCCAACCTCTGCGCTCGACCCCGAGATGGTGGGCGAGGTGCTCGATGTGATGACCGAGCTGGCCAAGGAGGGCATGACCATGATGTGCGTGACGCACGAGATGGGCTTTGCCCGCCGCGTGGCCGACCGCGTGGTGTTCATGGACGCCGGGCGCATCGTGGAAGACCGGCCCACGGCCGATTTCTTCGACAACCCGCGCTCCGAGCGGGCGCAGCAGTTCCTCGCTCGCATCCTGCAGCATTGAGGCTTGCGCCTGGCCAAAGCCGGGCTCCAGGCTGGATGCTCCCAAAAGCATCAGGCCGGTTCTCTCGAACCGGCCCGATGGGGTGATCAGGGAGGCCGTAGGCCTCCACCGTGATCAAGGCGCCTTCA
>CALAKR010000297.1 GCA_937923225.1 uncultured Aquabacterium sp.
GACGCGGGTGCGCGCGCTGACCTCCCAGTTCGCGCCGATCTGTGCGCCCCACAGCGAGCGAGAGTTGCGGCTGGGTGGCGAGGCCTCGCGCAGGGGGAAGTAGCCCAGGGTCAGGAAGGGTGCGACGCTGGCCGTGGGATCGACATGGCGGAAGGTGGCGGCGAAGCCCTCGAAGTTGAGGTTCTCGTTCCAGGTCATCTCGCTGCTGAACCAAGGGTTGGGGATACGACCGCCCTGGATCGTGACCCACTCGGCCGGGTCGATGCGCACGAAGGCCCGATCGACGAACAGCTGGTACTTGTTGAAGTTCTGGCCCATGGTCTGGTTGGTCGAGACCCGGTCGGTGGCGTTGCCGGTGGCCAGGCGCACGCCCACGCCGATCTCGTCGGTCACCTTGGCGGTCAGGCCCAGGCGCAGGCGCAGGCGTTCGCGTGCGCGGTCGGCGGCGGTGTCTGTCACGGGCAGCGGCAGGTTGGTGCTGGTCAGGCGGTAGGCCGCGAAATCGGGGATACGGCTGATGCCGTTGGCGTTGTTGACCTCCGCTGCCAGGTAGGTGAGGGCAGGGGTGTTGTTGTTGCTGGCGTTGTCCTGCTGGTAGCGCACGCGCAGATCGCCTTCGATGCGGATGCGGTCCACCCATGACGGGGTGGCGTTGGGCACGCCCCAGCGCTCGGCCTTGGCCTGGGCCAGCACCTCTTCCTTGACCTCGTCACGGATCTGGTTGCGCATGCTTTCGGGCACGTAGGGCACGCGCAGCACGGGCTTGCCGTTGGCGGTGGTGGTGGTGGTGGCCGTGGTCCCGGGCTGAGGAACGGGCTGGCTGGCTACTGTGGCGGCGGCGCGCTGCTCGGCCGATTTCAGCAGGGCATCGGCCTTGTCGCGGCTGAGCACGCCGCTTTCAACCAGGGCATCGATCAGGTTGCGCGTGGTCTGGCGCAGGGTTTCCAGGGCGGCGCGGTCGTCGGCGTGGGCGGCCGGTGCCGTCAGGGCCAAGGCCAGGGCCGTGAGGGCGGGCCAGCGTTGCAGTGTCTTGGTGGTCATGGTGTACAGCGTCTGGGATCGTTGTTCGGGGTGCAGGCTGCTGGAGGCCTCACCCCGTCATGCGGTTGCTCACCTGCAGGCGAATGGGCTGGGGCAGGCCGGCGGGGGGCGGGTTGCGGAAGCCGCGGAACTGGCCCAGGATCTGGCGCAGGCGGGCGTCGACCTCCTGGTTGCCGGAGCTGTCGTCGAGCTGGAAGCGCTCGATGCTGCCGTCGGCGCGCACCCACAGGCTCACGGGCAGCTTGTAGTCGCCACCACGGCGCAGGTTCTGGTCGCGGTTGAGGTACTCGTTGAGTTCGCGGCGTGCCGCGTTGCCGAAGCTGTTGGACGCGAGCTTGTCGGACAGCGTGCCGCCACTGCCCCCGGTCATCACAGCGCCACCTTTGTAGTCGCTATTGACTGAGCCTGCGCTGAAGGCGCTGGGGCCATCGCCTGCCGCGCCTTCCATCTTGAGCTGTTGCGGCTCGGGCGGTGCCTCGACCTTGGGTTGCTCCTGCGGTTGCGGCTTGTTCTCTTCCGGCTTGGGCTCGGGCTTCTTCTCTTCCTTGGGGGGCGGCGGCGGCGGGGGCGTGTCGGGCAGCACCGCGATCTTCACGGTCTGCGTGCGTGGGCCCTTGGGGCTGCTGCCCAGGCTCTGGTAGACCCACCAGGCGCCCAGCACCAGGGCCAGGACGATCACGCCCGGAACGACGAAGCGCGACGGGCTAGCGCCAGAAGGGGATTCAGCGATGGCCATGTCAGGTTCCGATCCGCGAGGTGACCAGGCCCATGGGCACCTCCAGCTTGTTGCACAGGTCGATGATGGTCACCACCTGTGCGTACTGGGCCTGCGCATCGCCCTTGATCGCGACGCTCATCTTCGGGTCACGGGCCTTGGCCTGGGCCAGCTCGGATTCGAGCTGCTGCAGCGACACAGGCACGCCATTGAGCAGCACCGAGCCGCCGGGCATCACCTGCACCACTTTGAGTTCATGCTTCTCGGTGGCGGGCTTGTTGCTCGGCTTGGGCATGGACACGCTCAGGCCCTGCACCGAGGCCGTGGTCATCAGGATGAAGACGACCAGCAGCACATAGGCCAGGTCCAGCATCGGCGTGACGTTGATGCTGTCGTAGGGTTTGGTTTCGTTCTGGACTTGCATGGCGTGGTTCGCGCGGGGCGCCTCATTGCAGGCGCTTAGTGGCCAGGCCGATCTCGGTGATGTCCAGCTGCTTGGCGATCTCCAGCACCTGCATCACCTTGTCGTACTGGGCGGCCGCATCGGCCTTGAGCACCACGGGCAGGGCGGGGTTGGCCGCCTTGTACTGGGCCAGGTTGTCGCGCAGCTGGTCCATGCTCACGGGGTAGGCGTCCAGGTAGACCTGGCCATCGGCCGTGATGGTGATGCCGCGTGTCTGCGGCTTGGCCAGGTTGTTGGCCGCCATGGTCTTGGGCTCGGTGACGCGCACGCCCTGCACCGAGGCCGTGGTCATGATGATGAACACCACCAGCAGCACATAGGCCAGGTCCAGCATGGGCGTGACGTTGATGTCGTCGTACGCCTGCAGATCACCTTTGACATCACCCGCCATGTCGTGCTCCAGCTCAGCGGGCGCCGTAGGTTTCGGCCACGCGGGTCACGAACTCGTCGACGAAGATGCCCATGTCCGACGAGATGTTCTTGATGCGGGCGGCCAGGTAGTTGTAGCCGAACAGCGCGGGGATGGCGACGGCCAGGCCGGCCACGGTGGCCAGCAGCGCGGCCGCGATGCCCGGGGCGATGGCGTTGACGTTGACATCACCGGCGGCGGCAATGGCCGCGAAGGTGATCATCACGCCCACCACGGTGCCCAGCAGGCCCAGGAAGGGGCCGCCCGAGATGGCGATGGTCAGCAGCACGATCTTGCTGTTGAGTGTGTGGCTCTCGCGGATCAAGTCGGCGTCGATGGCGGCCTTGACGGCGTCGATCGAGGCGCCGCTCAGGGGGGCGGAGCCTTGCTTGCCCACGTCGCGCTTGTTCAGTTCGCGCAGGCCGGCTTCGTACAGGCGGGCCAGCTGCGAGTGCTTGAGGTCCTTGGAGGACACGGTCAGCACATCGCGTGCTTCACGGAAGCCCACCAGGAAGCGCGAGTTGTCCTTGTCGGCGCGGCCCACCAGCACGGCCTTGTCGTACATCACCCAGAGGGCGATGGCGAACATCACGGCCAGGATCACGATCACCACCCAGGCGTCGACCGTGAGGTTGTCGACCAGGATGGCGAAGTGGCCGGCCTCGCCGCCGCCTTCGGCATGGCCGGCGGTCTCGGGTGTCTCGGTGGTGGTGGCCATCAGCTTGGCATCGGCACTTTGCGCGGCGTGGGCCAGCTTGACCCAGTCGGCGCTGCGCACGGTGGTGGCGACCTCGACCTGGTCGACCAGGCCGGTGATGCCCTGGCCCAGTTGGAGCGGGCCTTCGATGGGGGTGCCAGCGGTGGGCAGATCAGCCTGGGCCGCCTGTGCACCGTTGACATAGAGCGTGAGCTTGCCGTTGCCGATGGTCAGGGCCAGATGGGCCCAGGCGCCGGTGGGCAGCTCGCCGCCAGCGGCCGTGGCGGTGCTCAGCGCCGCGCTGGGCTTGCCGGCATCGAGCTTCAGGCTCACGGGGCCCTGCGAGACCAGGGTGCCTGTCACGGCCTCGGGCTTGAACCACAGGCTGATGCTGTAGGGTGCATTGGCACCAGCCTTGAGCTTGTCGTTCGTCCAGGTCACGGCCTGGCCATCGAGCTTGCCGGAGGGGCCGATCAGGCCAGTAGTCTCACGGGCCAGCGGTGCGGCGGACTGGATGGTGTTGGTGGCATCGGCCACGGGCTCGCTGCTCTGCCCCGAGAAGGGAAAGGCGGCGGCCATCGCGCCGTCGAACAGGGCGGCATTGGGTGCCTCGGCCGCAGCGGCTTCGTTGCCGGCGTACACGTAGACGATGTTCTTGTCGGTGCCGGGCAGGGTGTTGGGCAGCTGCACCCACACCACGGCCAGTTCGTTGACGCCATCGAAGCGTTCCACCCAGTGCTTGAGCGGGGTCTTGTCATCGGCGGCGATCACGCGCAGATCAGCGCCATCGGGCTTGGCACCCAGGAAGTCGAAGTTGCCGGAGTGCAGGCGCACCGGCACCACCACGCCGGACAAGGCTTCTTTCGTTTCCACGCCTTGGGCCGAGGTGTTCAGCAC
>CALAKR010000298.1 GCA_937923225.1 uncultured Aquabacterium sp.
CGAGGTCGCTGAAACGGGTGAGTTGCATGGGAGGGGTACGGCGTCTTTAAGATGCATATTACATGCAACTTATTGTCCATGCAAGCGAGGCCTCTTGCCCTCCCGGTTCAGTTGTCCGTCGTTGTGGCCGGGCTGTCGGCCTGCAGCAGGGCTGCACACTCGGCATCCAGCGTCAGCCGTGCGGCCAGGTCGGAGGGGCGCACAGGTTCCACGGGCGGACAGGCGCCATGTCTGTCGGCGCCCGCTGACGCCAGTTTCCGAGCCCGCCGACAAGCCTTCTGTCGGGCACTGGGGCACCCTTGACGGTGATTCAGAACCCAGCCCGACCCCGATGAAAAAATCTTCCAAGTGGGCCCCGGCGGAGGCCGGCAGCCCCTACCGCCTGGGTGCCACCGCCGACGAAGACGGTGTCAACTTTGCGCTGTTCTCCGCGCACGCCACGCGTGTGGAACTGTGCCTGTTCGACGAGACCGGCACCAAGGAACTGCACCGCGTCGACCTGCCCGAGCATACCGACGAGGTCTGGCATGGCCGCCTGCCTGGCGCCAAACCCGGCCTGGTCTACGGCTACCGCGTGCATGGCCCCTACAAGCCTGACAAGGGCCATCGCTTCAACCACCACAAGCTGGTGCTGGACCCCTACGCGCGCGCGCTGGTCGGGCAACTGCAATGGGGGCCGAGCCTGTTCGGCTACCAGTTGGATCACCCGGATGCGGATCTGTCCTTCTGTGAGCTGGACAGCGCCCCGGCCATGCCCAAGGCGCGTGTGCTGGCTGATGATCCGCGACTGCTCCCTGCCCGCCCGGCCTGGCGCCGCCCCTGGGACCGCACCATCGTCTACGAGACCCACGCCAAGGGCTTCACGCAGCGCCACCCGGCCGTGCCGGCAGACGCGCGGGGGCGCTTCAAGGGCCTGGCCCATCCGGAGGTGATCGCCTACATCCGCTCGCTGGGCGTGAGCGCGGTCGAACTGCTGCCCATCCACGCCTTTGCCGACGAGCCCCACCTGCACGACCATGGCCTGTCCAACTTCTGGGGCTACAACACCATCGCCTTCTTCGCGCCGGATGCGCGTTATCTGAGCGGCGGGCAGTTGGCAGACTTCACCGAGATGGTCGATCGCCTGCACGACGCCGGCCTGGAAGTGCTGCTGGACGTGGTCTACAACCACACGGCCGAGGGCAATGGCCTGGGCCCCACGCTCAGCTTCAAGGGCATCGACAACGCCTCCTACTACCGGCTGGACCCGCAGCACCCGCGTCATTACATCAACGACACGGGCACGGGCAACACCATCAACGCCAACCACCCGCGCGTGCTGCAGATGATCATGGACAGCCTGCGTTATTGGGCCGGGCTGGGCGTAGATGGCTTCCGCTTTGACCTGGCCACGGTGCTGGGCCGTGAGCCTCAGGGCTTCGACCAGACCTGCGGCTTTTTCCAGGCCTGGCGGCAGGATCCAGTGCTCAGCCCGCTCAAGTTCATCGCCGAACCGTGGGACTGCGGCCCGGGAGGCTACCAGGTTGGCGGCTTCCCGCCCGGCTGGGCCGAATGGAACGACGCCTTCCGCGACCAGCTGCGTGCCTTCTGGCGCGGCGACGAGAAACAAGTGCCCAGCCTGGCCTCGCGCCTGACCGCCTCGGCTGATCGCTTTCGGCACCGTGGCCGCAAACCCTGGGCCAGCGTCAACTTCATCACCGCGCACGATGGCTTCACCCTGGCCGACCTGGTGGCCTATAACGACCGCCACAACGAAGCGAACGGCGAGAACAACCGCGATGGCAACAGCAACAACATCTCGTGGAACTGCGGCGCCGAAGGCCCAACGGATGACGAAGAGATCCTCAAGCTGCGCGCCCGCCAGCAGCGCAACCTGCTGCTGACCCTGCTGCTGGCCCATGGCACACCCATGCTGCTGGCCGGTGACGAGGCCGGACGCACCCAGCAGGGCAACAACAATGCCTATTGTCAGGACAACGAGATCTCCTGGGTGGACTGGGATCGCACGGAGGATCAGGAGGGCCTGACCAACTTCGTGCGCAAGCTGCTGTGGTTGCGCGACACCCTGGCCGTGCTGCGGCCCAAGCGCCACGCGCGCGGTCGCCATCCCACGCGGGCGGGCATCCGTGATGTGGCCTGGGTGGATGCGGCCGGGCGCGAACTGCAACCGGCCCAGTGGAACGATGCGGCCATGCGCAGCATCGGCATGCTGGCCGACGCGCGGGCCTTGCTCGATGGGCGCCCGCCGGCGGGGCAGCACGGCGTGACCACCTTGCTGGTCGTCAATGCCCACCACGATCTGGTGCTATGGACCATGCCGGCCCACCATGGCGTGGCACGCTGGACACGCATCGTGGACACCAACGCGCCGCTGGAGCGCGAAATCCCGGAGTACGCGCCGGGCGATGTCTATGAGGTGACGGGACGCTCGGCGCTGCTGTTCGTGTCCGGCACTGATGCGGCATCGACCGCGCTGGTCAAGGAGCTCGTGGACGGGCTGCGCCGGGGGGAGATCTCCGGGCCGGCGGGGCGCTGAGGCGGTCTTGCTTCTTGGCCAGCAAAAAAGGCGGGAGCTACCCGCCTTGCTGCCCTCGCACGAGCAGGCTGAACAGCCTGCCGCGCTGTGAGTGCTCACCAATCGCCGTGGGCCGACTCCAGTGCGCCGATCTCGTCAGCCTCCAGACCCATGGCACGGGCGGCCGAACTGCGCATGTGGTCGATGGCGTTGAAGCTCATCGCGCGGCGGCGGCTGTCCATCGCTTCGACCGGGAAGCGGTCGCCCTGGCCATCGGATGCCAGGGCCGGCATCCAGGCGGCCGAGGCGTTCATGGCGTGGGTGGGAGCGTCGTGCATTGGCTTCATGGGCGGCCTCCTCTGGGCATCTTTTGGGGTGGGTCGATGGCTTGAGTGTCCCGAAACCCGGCCTGGCCCACAGTCGGGCGACGCCCAAGATCCTGTAGGCATCGCACTACATGACGGCGAGCGTTTTACAGATGGCAGTTTTGACGTAGGACGCCACTGACGGCTCCCGTGCGCTTGCCTGACGATGCTTTGATCTTTCGACGACTGCTGCAACGCAGCATGCTTCTTAAAGTGCCTGAGCGGTGTCTGATTCGCACCGTTCACGAGCAAAAGAGGCACGTCATGTTGATGGACGCATGGTCGGGTTCGCAGGGCAGCACAGGTCACCACGCACAGGCTCGTGGCGCCACTGCACAAGGCCACCATGCCATGGGTGCCCATCTGCGGCTGGACCACGGCGTGGCCGGTGCACGCTTTCGCGTATGGGCCCCCAATGCCAAAGCCGTCAGCGTGATCGGTGATTTCAACGGGTGGCAGGGCGGCCTGCACAAGCTGCATCCGCTCAGTGACGACTCTGGCGTGTGGGATGGCTTCGTGCCCGGGGCGCAGCATGGCCAGCGCTACAAGTACCGCATTGAGCCCAAGCAGGGCGAAGCCTTCGACAAGGCCGACCCCTACGCCTTCCTGGCCGAAGAGCCGCCGCGAACCGGCTCCGTGCTGTGGGACCTGTCCTACGACTGGCGCGATGGCGATTGGATGGCGCGCCGCATGGCCCGCAACGCGCTGGGCGCGCCGATGTCCATCTACGAGCTGCATGCCGGGTCGTGGCGCTCGGGCCGCGACGGCCGACGCTTCCTTGGCTACGAGGAGCTGGCCGACGAGCTGATCCCCTACCTGATCGACATGGGCTTCACGCACGTGGAGCTGATGCCGCTGACCGAGCACCCCTTCTATGGCTCCTGGGGCTACCAGACCACCGGCTACTTCGCGGCCACCTCGCGCTACGGCACGCCACAGCAACTGATGCGTTTCGTGGATCGCCTGCACCAGGCCGGCATCGGCGTGATCCTGGACTGGGTGCCCTCGCACTTCCCGAATGACGCGCACGGCCTGGCCACCTTCGACGGCACGCACCTGTACGAGCATGCCGACCCCCGCCAGGGCTTTCACCCCGAGTGGAACAGCCTGATCTTCAACTACGGTCGCCACGAGGTGGCCGACTTCCTGATCGACAGTGCGCTGTTCTGGCTGGGCACCTACCATTTCGATGGCCTGCGCGTGGATGGCGTGGCCTCCATGCTCTACCTGGACTACGCCCGCAAGGCCGGTGAATGGATTCCCAACAAGCATGGCGGACATGAAAACCTGGAGGCCGTGGCCTTCCTGCGGCGCTTGAATACCGAGGTCTATGCGCGGCATCCGGATGTGCAGATGATCGCGGAAGAGTCCACCGCCTGGCCTGGCGTGAGCCGCCCGGTGGGCCATCCCGATGGCCTGGCCGGCCTGGGCTTCGGCCTCAAGTGGAACCTGGGCTGGATGCACGACACGCTGCGCCATTTCGCGCGCGACCCGCTGTACCGTGGCTTCCACCTTGATGACCTGAGCTTCGGTCTGGTCTATGCCTTCAGCGAGAACTTCGTGCTCTCGCTCTCGCACGACGAGGTGGTGCACGGCAAGGGCTCGCTGCTGGGCCGCCAGTTCGGCGACAAGTGGCAGCGCTTCGCCAACCTGCGCACGCTGTACGGGCTGATGTGGGGCCACCCCGGCAAGAAGCTGCTCTTCATGGGCGGCGAGCTGGGTGTGGAGCGCGAATGGCACCACGAGGCCACGCTGGACTGGAAGCTGCTGAACGATCCGCTGAACGCCGGCCTCAAGCGCTGGGTGGCTGATCTCAACCGCGTCTACCGCACGCACCCTGCGCTGTTCGAGATCGATTTCAGCGAACAGGGCTTTCGCTGGCTGGTGCGTGACGATGCGAACCATGGCGTGGTGGCCTTCCTGCGCCAGGGGCACGACGAGGCCCACCCCGTGCTGGTCGTGCTGAACCTGACGCCGGAAGTGCGCCATGGCTACCGCCTGGGCGTTCCGCTGCAGGGCCACTGGCGCGAACTGCTCAACAGCGATGCATCGATCTACGGCGGCAGTGGCGTGGGCAATCTGGGCGGGGTCGATGCCCTCCAGGTGCCGCACCACCACCAGCCCGCGTCCCTCACTCTCACGCTGCCCCCGTTGGCCGCACTGTTCTTCGAGGCCCCGCGATGACCCGCGTCGCCTCCCCCACCGACTCGACAGGGCCACGAGCCCGCACTGGAGACTGACATGATCGCAGGCAAAACCGTATTGGCCATGGTGATGGCCGGCGGCGAAGGCACCCGCCTGAGCCCCCTCACCGCTGAGCGTTCCAAGCCGGCGGTGCCCTTCAACGGCCGGCACCGCATCGTCGATTTCGTGATGTCCAACCTCATCAACAGCAAGATCTATTCGGTCTACCTGCTGGTGCAGTACAAATCGCAGAGCCTGATCGAACACGTGCGCCGTACCTGGGTGATGAGCCCGCTGATGCCCAACCAGTTCATCACCGTGGTGCCGCCCCAGATGCAGCGCGGCCCCGAGTGGTTCCAGGGCACGGCTGATTCGGTCTACCAGAACATGCACCTGATCCAGTCGATGAAGCCCGATCTGGTGATCGTGTTCGGCGCGGACCACGTCTACCGCATGGACGTGCGCCAGATGATTGAGTACCACGTCGAGAACCAGGCCGATGCCACCGTGGCCGCGCTGCCCGTGCCGCTCAGCCAGGTCTCGTCCTTCGGCATCGTCAAGACGGATGGCAGCGGTCGCATCCGCGATTTCCAGGAAAAGCCTTCCCACGCTGATCCTATGCCTGGCCGCGCCGACCGCGCGCTGGCTTCGATGGGCAACTATGTGTTCAACACCGATCTGCTGCTGGCCTCGCTGGAGAAGGCCCATGCCAATGGCCAGCACGATTTCGGCAAGCACATCCTGCCCACCCTGACCGACAGCCACCGCGTGATGGCTTATGACTTCGCCACCAACGTGGTGCCCGGCGTGCATGATTTCGAAGAGGCCGGCTACTGGCGTGACGTGGGCACCATCGAGTCCTACTACGAGGCCAACTTCGACACGTTGGGCGAGCAGCCCCGCTTCTCGATGCACAACGCCTCGTGGCCCATCCAGGCCAGCCCCGACCACACCGAGGCCGCGCAGCTGTACGACGCCACCATCAGGGGCGCGTCCATCGGCGCGGGTGTGCAGGTGCGCCGCGCGTTGATCGAGCGCAGCCTGCTGCGCCGCAGCGTGCATGTGGAGAGCAACGCCGAGGTGGTGGGCTCCATCGTGATGGACCGCACCCGCATTGGCGAAGGTGCCCGCATCCGCCGCGCCATCATCGACTCGGACAACGTGATCCCGCCGGGCATGCGCATCGGCTACGACCTCGACGCCGACCGCCAGCGCTTCCACGTGAGCGACAGCGGCATCGTGGTCATCGGCAAAGGGCAGCTGCGCGCATGACGGCCGTCACCCTGAGCGCCATGGCGGGCGAGGATCTGGGCCAGGATCGCTGCCCGGTACCCGACACGCTGCCTTCCGACGTTGAGCCCATCGCGCCTGTGGTGCCCGGGCTGGGCCGTTGCCTGCATGCCATGCCCTTCGGGCCCGTGCGCATCGATCCGGACGACACGCGTTCGGGTTATGCCTTTCGGCTGTGGGCGCCCGCGGCCCCCAAGGTGGACCTGGTGTTCCAACCTGCCTCGGGTGGCCGGCTGGAGCTGCCTTGTGAAAAAGCGGATGGTGGCTGGTGGCACGTGAAGGTGCCGCAGGCCCGCGCCGGTGACCGCTACGGCTTCGCCGTGGACACCGAGCACGGCATGCTGGATGTGCCCGACCCCGCCTCGCGTTACAACCCCGATGGCGTGCACCAGCCCAGCCAAGTGCTGGACCCGCGCTCATTCGACTGGGGCGATGACATGGCCTGGCAGGGCCGCCCCTGGGCCGAGGCGGTGGTCTACGAACTGCACGTGGGCACCTTCACCGCCGAGGGCACGTACAAGGCCGCCGAGCGCCGGCTGGACCACCTGGCCGCCCTGGGCATCACCGCCATCGAGCTGATGCCGCTGGGCTCGGCCCCCGGCCAGCGCGGCTGGGGCTACGACGTGGTGCTGCCCTATGCCCCGCAGCCCAGCTACGGCCACCCGAACGACCTCAAGGCCTTCATCAGGGCGGCGCACGCGCGTGGCCTGATGGTGCTGCTGGACGTGGTCTACAACCACTTCGGCCCGGAGGGCAATCATCTGCCGCAGTATGCGCCCGCGTTTTTCCGTGACGACGTCACCACCCCGTGGGGTG
>CALAKR010000299.1 GCA_937923225.1 uncultured Aquabacterium sp.
TGTCGGCTTGATCGGCCTCGCCGGTGTCGTCCGTTTCATCCACGTCCACTTTGGCGCCGCCCTTGCGCTTTTTCTGGCGCGCGAGCTTCTTGGCCTGGCGTTCGGCCTCCATGGCTTGCGCGGCGGCCAGCCAGGTGGTGAATTCCTCGGGCGTTTCCAGCGTGATGCGGCCCAGCGACATGTCGCGGAAGTCATTGAGCACCACCTCGGAAGCCTTTTGCATGTTCACGCGGCCACCGCTCATCACGGCGCCGCGGCGGCGGCCGATCTCTTCGAGCAGTTCTTCGTCGTGGCGTTGCGAGATGGTGTCCACATCGGCCAGCTTGAAGCGTGCGGCCAGCCGGTCGGCATAGGGCCCCTTGAGGCTGTTGACCAGCTCCAGCGCCACCTCTTCCTCATCGTAGGCATTGCGGCCCACGGCGCCGCTGGCAGCCAGGTGGTAACCGGATTTTTCCACGATGATCTTGGGCCACAGCATGCCGGGCGTGTCGAACAGGTACACGTCGTCGGCCAGGTTGATGCGCTGCTCGATGCGCGTCACGCCGGCTTCATCGCCCGTCTTGGCGGCCTTGCGACCGGCCAGGGTGTTCATCAAGGTGGATTTGCCCACGTTGGGCACGCCGCAAATCATCAGGCGCAGCGGCTTGGTCATGCCGCTGCGGTGCGGCGCCAGTTCGCGGCAAGCCTGCAACAGCCGTTGGGCAGGGCGGGGCTCGGAGGCATCCAGGCCGATGGCCTTGGTGTCGGGCAGGGCGTTGTAATAGGCCAGCCACGCCTCGGTGCGGGCGATGTCGGCCATGTCCTGCTTGTTGAGCACCTTCAAGCGGCGGCGATGGCCGGTCATCTCGGCGAGCATGGGGTTGGCACTGGAGCCTGGCAGGCGGGCGTCCAGCAGCTCGATGACGACGTCGATGTCCTTGATGCGCTCGGCGATGGCCTTCTTGGTCACGTTCATGTGACCGGGAAACCATTGGATGGCCATGGGGCGTTCTCGTTTCTTGCTGGCGGGTATCGGGGGGCCTGAGCGGCGTACCCCCCGATTGTCAGGCCTGGCGAGGCCCAAACCGAGTGAGGCGTTTTGACAACCCGTTACCAAAACTGGTGGCGTTTGTCATGACATGGACCACAGAATAGGCGCCGAAGTGGCAGATGTTGCAGAACTCGCAACCCCAATCACGGAGCACAGACATCGTGGACAGCCATCGGTGCAGGGTCTTGCTGGTCGAGGATGACTTCCGCAGCGCGGAGGTGGCCCAGGCCATTCTGGAATACCTCGGGTGTGATGTCACCGTGGCGCGTTCGGGCGTTGACGCCGTCGGGGCCGCGCGTCATGACACCTTCGACATGGCGCTGATGGACGTGGGCCTGCCCGTGATGAATGGCCTGGATGCCACCCGGCTGATCCGTGCCCATGAAGAGGCGCTGGGTTTGCGCCCGCTCTACATCGTGGCGCTCACGGCGCTGACCATGCCCCATGAGCTCGATGAGTGCATGGCCTGCGGCATGAACGAGGTGATGACCAAGCCTTTCCTGGTGGAGCGCCTGCAGCAGGCGCTTCTCAATGCCTACCGGGTGGCGCGGTGGCCACGCCGTGCGGCGATGCCGGCGATCAGCCCGCCAGCGATGAGCAGGATGGGCAGGGAGGGTTCCGGCACGGCCGAGACCCACGCAGCCCGCTGACCCGACGCACCCAGCGTGTCGTCGATCCAGGTCTTGTAGGCCGCCACCTGGGTATAGGCGGACAACGAGGGTTGCCCGTCATCGAAGTCGATGCGTGCCGAGGCAATGCCCAGCAGCACGGCGCCCGCTGAATCCGTGACTTGTCCGAGGAACAGGGCGCTGCCGCTGTCGCCGCCCTGGACGGTGGCCCCTTGCGTAATCAGCCAGTTCACGGTGTTCTCGCCTTCGTCGATGTCATCCTGCACGCTGGATTCGACCGCTGTGGTGAGGGCATAGCCGTTGGGTGCCTGGTTTTGCGCGCTGGCCGCCGTCAGCGGGCCCAGTGATGACACTTGAGATGCGGAGATCATGGTGTCGTTGAGCAAGGCATGTTCGCCACTGATGGCTGTGGCCAGGCGCAGCAGCGCGATGTCATTGGCGGGGAAATCTTCGTTGCTGAAGCGTTGCACTTCGGCGATCAGCGAACTGCCCTGCAGGGAGGTGAAGCTGCTGGTACCTGCGCTCAAGCTTTCGGCCACATGGGCGGCAGTGAGCACCCAGTTGTCGGCAATCAACACGCCGCTGGCGCCACCGAGTTCACCGACAACCACGAAGCTGCTGGTGGGTGTGCCGCCTTGCAGCGCTTGTGCCGGCAATGTGTTCAGCGCCAGCCCTGTGGCCAGCGCCAGACAGCGAGCGAACGAGTGCCAGGACCTTGTCATGATGTAACCCCTGTTGGATGAATGTGTGCAGGTCGATTGTGCGCAGATGCTTGACGCATCGCGACAATGTCCCTTTTTCTCTGGGGGTGGCCTGTGGCTGATCGTGGACGGCGCACACAATGGCGCCCCCTCAAAGAAAAGAGCTTTTGAATGCCTCATCGAATCGAAGGCCGTCAGCGTTGGGCGGCGCTGGCCGTGTTGTGTCTGGGTGTGCTGATGATCGTGCTGGACACGACCATCGTGAACGTGGCGCTGCCCTCTATCAAGGCGGATCTGGGGTTCACCGAGACATCGCTGGTATGGGTGGTCAACGCCTACATGCTGACTTTTGGCGGCTTCCTGCTGCTGGGCGGGCGGCTGGGCGACTTGTTCGGCCACCGGCGCTTGTTCCTGGCGGGCATCACGCTGTTCACGCTGGCTTCGCTGGCGTGTGGCCTGGCGAACTCGCAGGGCCTGCTGATCGCGGCGCGTGCGGCCCAGGGCCTGGGCGGCGCGGTGGTGTCGGCCGTGTCGCTGTCGCTGATCATGAACCTGTTCACCGAACCGGCCGAGCGCGCCAAGGCCATGGGCGTGTATGGCTTCGTGTGTGCGGGCGGCGGCAGCATCGGCGTGCTGTTGGGCGGTGTGCTGACCAGTTCGTTCAGCTGGCACTGGATCTTCCTGGTCAACCTGCCGATCGGCGCGGTGGTGTACGC
>CALAKR010000300.1 GCA_937923225.1 uncultured Aquabacterium sp.
CCGACGGTGCCTGCGGCACTGCCGCCGGTCAGCACGGCACCGGCCGCACCGCCGATGGCGGCGCCTGCAGCCGTGTTGCGGTCACGGGCAGACATGTTGGAACAGGCGGCCGTGCTGGCGATCAGCGCGACCACACCGGCGATCTTCAGAGCATGGATTGCGTTCATGGTGATCTCCTCGGGGGTAGTGGGATGAAACAAGACAACTTAGCGGCGGGTACCCACGGCCTCGATGTCCACACGGCGATCGGGTGCCAGGCACTCGATCAGGCCCTTGTTGCGCGGTCCTTCCTTGCCCTTGGCATCACATTGGGTGCCGGTGGTGGGTTGGCTCTCGCCGCGGCCTTCGGTGAAGATGCGCTCGGCCGGCACACCTTGTTCGATCAGGTAGGACTTGACCGAAGCAGCGCGCTTTTCAGACAGCGTCTTGTTGTAGGCTTCGGTGCCGATGCGGTCGGTGTGACCCACGGCCACCACGGCTTCCAGGTTCAGCGCCTTGAGCTGGTCGGCGTAGGTCTTGAGCTTGTCGCGCCCTTCAGCCGTCAGCTGCGACTTGTCGAAGGCGAACAGCGTGTCGGTCGGGATGCTCACCTTTTCAGAGGTGGGCACCGGGGCCGGGGGCGGTACAGGGGCTGGCGGCTGCACAACGGGCGCGGCCTTGGGCGTACAGGTGCCCGCAGGCATCAAATCACCATCACAGGCGCAACCTGCAGGGAATTCGCTGCCGACGACCTTGGTCTGGGCGGCCAGTTCAACCGTCCAGTAGCCGGTACGCCAGCATTGACCGAAGTTGTTGCGCGTGATCTCATCCTGGGAGTCCAGCACATAGGGCACCGGGCCGGAACCGGCGCGGTCCACCTTCAGCGGCTGGGCGGGCGGCGTGGCCTGCGCATGGACGGATGCGCTCACACACAGGGCCGCAGCGGCGGACAGCCAGGAAAGATGATGGGGCTTCATGCAAAGTCCTTTCTGTGGATCGCTTTGGTCGATCGCTTGTTGATATGGACTGGATTGTGAAAATAGCCGTACAGCCTGCATGTCGGCGCGTCCCGGCTCGTTTTGTAGGCATTCCCTGATGCCACCGTCAGCCCCCTCCGATCTGCAGTTTTGAAGCGTTTTTGGATTAAATTGCAGGTGTAGGCCGATGCCTACAAAGGGATCAGGGGGACCCCACAGTCTTCCCGTCGAAAGATGACCGACTGTCATCATCCAACCCCTTAAGGTATCGTTACAGCGCAATCAATGAATGCGCGAATGACACCCCTTCGAGGAGAATCTGGTGCTGATTAATCTGGGCTTGTTTGACGATCACGACATCGTGCGAGCCGGCTTTCGCTACATCCTGAGCCAGCACAGCGACATCGAGATCAAAGCCGAAGGCAAGACCGGTCGCGAAGCGTTGTCTGCGGTGCGTGGTCAAGATCTGCATGTGGCCGTGATCGACCTGTCCATGCCGGATTTGTCAGGCATGGACGTGCTCAAGCAGGCCAAGGCCATCAAGCCTGAGCTGGCCATCCTGATCCTCAGCGCCTACTCGGAAGACCAGTACGGGCTGAATGTGCTCAAGGCTGGCGCCAGTGGTTTTCTGAGCAAAGAACTGGCGGCTGAGCAGCTCGTGTCTGCGGTTCGCACCGTGGCTGCCGGCCGCCGCTACATCAGCCCTCGCCTCAGCGAAATGCTGGCACTGGGCCTGACACAGGACATCGAGCAGCCACCCCACCTTCGCCTCTCCGAGCGGGAATTCCAGATCTTCTCCAAGCTGGTGGTGGGTCGCAGCGTGACGGAAATCGCCGATGACCTGTGCCTGAGTTCCAAGACCGTGAGCACTTACCGCAGCCGGCTGCTGGAGAAAATGGGCTTCAAGACGAATGCCGACCTGACTCAGTACGCGGTCAAGAACAATCTGATCACCTGAGTCTGCAGCGATGAAGCCCGAGCTTCCCTCACACGACACAAGCCAGACACGGTGCTCCGTGCTGACTGCAGGTCTGATGCCTTCGCTGAAGCAGGTCCTGTCTGTGCACGCAGATCAGGACAACGATCTGGCCCACACAGTCGACCATCCCGCCGCAGCCAAGGCCCCCACAGGCGGCATGCAACCCGGCGCCAGTACCCAGGCTCGTCGGGTGGTGGGGCGGCCCGTCCAGGTTCAGATCGTCGAAGACCTTCCTCGCGTGCAACAGTTGCTGCGCCAACTTGTCGAACAACCCGGTCGGTTTGAGGTCACGGGCATTGACGACACCGAGCAGGAAGCCTTCCAGCGCAGCCAGGCCCAACCCCCTGATGCCCTGGTGGTCGATCTCAACCTGCGCCAAGGCTCAGGCCTGGGCCTGATCCACGCGGTGCGCAAGTTGTATGGCGCTTCCCCGGTGGGGCCTCTGGTCATCGTGGTGACCAATCACACCATGCCGGTGCTGGAAGCGGCCTGCTTGAAGGCGGGCGCAGATCACTTCCTGGACAAGAGCCGCGAGCTGCCGCGCCTGTCGGCCTTGCTCAATCAGGCCTTTTTGCCTTGATTTGAGGCTGACCTGCTGGTGGCGCGAGGCAGATGGTGCCTGGCGTCACCCGTTCCGCCCCCCTCTGGATTACAAGACCGTTGCCTGCTGGCCTGGCGTCGGCGACATGTCAGCGCCCGACGTGACAGGCGAGGCCACCGGAATCACTGCTTCGATACAAGTGCCCTGGCCGGGCGCCGTGTGCACCGTGAATTGGCCCTGCAGGGCCCGTACACGGTGTTGCATGCCAGCCAGACCGTGCGTAAGGTGATCCGGCTGGAACTGGGCGATGCCAATGCCATCGTCCTTCATGCGCAATACATAGTCGCCCCCGCGCTGCTCCAAACTAACCTCGAAAATGCGTGCCTGCGCGTACTTGACGGTGTTGTTCAAGGCCTCCTGTACCAGGCGGAACAGGTCGATGGCGATGTGCGGCGGTACCTGCAGACTGTCATCGGGCATGACCACGTCACAGGCGATGTCGGCTCGGTCACAGGCTTCCTGCACATGCCACTGGATGGCGGCTGCCAGGCCCAGGTGGTCCAGCAGCGAAGGCCGAAGATTTTCGATGACGCGGCGCTTGAGGTTCACGGCCTCGTCCAGCGCGCTGGACAGCTGCACCAGCCGCTCCTGAACCGGCTCCGGAGACATCGACGCATTGCCCTGCAGCCACGCCACGTCCAGCTTGGCCGAGGTCAAGATGGCACCGAACTCGTCGTGCAGGTCACGCGCCAGGGAGCTGCGCTCACGCTCCGCATTGCTCTGCAGGTAGGTGGACAGGGCCGACAACTCTTCGGTGCGTTCGGCCACCGCGGTCTCAAGCTGCTCGGCATGCTCCTTCAGGCGTCGACGGCTCTGCTCTCGCTCATGGAAGTTGCGAACCATGATCGTGCCCAAAATGGCCAGGAAGGCCATGTTCAGGAACACCACCAGGCCCACCCCCCAGCGTTGCTGCTGGAACAGGCGGGTCAGGGTTTCGGATCGGACCTTGAACTGCTGGCCCAACTCGTTGTCGAGTTTGCGGCTCGTCACCGCGATCTGCGCCATCAGGTTGAGCCCCACATCCGTGTGCAGGGTTGCCAGCGCCATGCCGGGCTGCCGGTCACGCGCCATGTGCAACGTGACATTGAGCTCATCCAGCTTCTGCTCCAGCAAGGCGCCAAGCTGCACCGCGTCCTTGCGGAGGGGCGACTCGTCTCCCAGCGTGGACAGCAGGCTTGACTGCGCCGACCGCGCGGAGCTCACCGCCTTGTCATAGGGGGCGAGGTAACGATCTTCCTGGGTGATGAGGTAGCCACGCTGGCTGGACTCTGCCGCCAGCACCTGCTCGCGCACCCGAAGCACATAGGCCTGAGCCTGAACCGCGCGCCGAGCTTCGATTCGGTTGTCGGAAATGTCGGAATACGCAAGCTCCGACACTGCGAAGACCAGCACGGACACCACCGCGGTGAGCACCAGGGCGAGCAGCACACGAGGCGGCACCGCCTCGTACCAGGCCACGACATGCTCCCCGGCTGGGGCCTTCGAAGGAGAAGAAGACAAACAAGGCTCCCTTGCATGAGACACAGCCCCCACCGGCCGTGCCCGGCCATGGAGGCGAATGCCCCCATTGTGCCCAACTTGCCGCAGCATGCAAAAAGGCCGACGGCAATGACATGCCATCGGCCAAAGGTGCCCCCGCAGGGGGAGACAAGGGCACCGAACAACCCGGTTGGGTGGTCTGGCGATGCATCAGGCTCGTCGGAACAAGCCCAGCACCAGCGTTACCACGAAGCCGATCAGGAAGATGAAGAACAATACCTTGGCGATCGAAGCGGCGCCGGCGGCGATGCCACCGAAACCGAAGACCGCGGCGATCAGGGCGATCACCAGGAAGACAGCGGCGTAATGAAGCATGATGAGTCTCCTGTCATTCAGGGTTGAAGGGCTGGCCAGATGCCGCGGATCAGCGGCGGGCGGCCAGGGCGCCGATCACGATGCCGACGGCAGCGCCGACACCGATCGCTTGCCAGGGGTTGGCGTGCACATACTCGTCCGTGGCCTTGGCGGTCTTGCGGGCGCGGTCGCTCACATCAGTGCCGAAGGCGTTCAGGCGATCCTGAGCCTGGCCCAGGGCATGACGCAGGCGGGCCGTCACGGCGCCAGCGTGATCAGCCGCGTCTTCACCGGCCGAGTTGAGCAGGGTGCGGGCCTCCACGAGAATCTTGTCGAGTTCCTTGGCGGCGATCTGAGGGGATTTGCTCATGGTGCTTCTCCTGTGCGTAAGTTGCGGGGTCCGGATCGGCTACAAGGGCCGATCAGCCGTTGTTGGCCTTGAGCCGGATATCGTTCTTGACGGCCTTGACGCCCTTGACGTTGCGGGCCAGGTTCACAGCCTTGGCAGCTTCGTCAGCGGTGTTGGCAAAGCCGCTGAGCTGCACGGTGCCCTTGAACGTTTCGACCGAAATGTTCAGCGCGCTCACGGTCTTGTCCTCGACGAACGCCGCTTTCACCTTGGTGGTGATGACGCTGTCATCCACCGTTTCGCCAAAACTGGCTTGCTTGGACGTGCTTGCACAGCCCGTCATCAGGACCATGGAACCACCTGCCAGGGCCGTCAGAGACACAAACAGCGGGGTAATCAAGAGGCTAGATCGCTTCATACTGAGCTCCAGTCGATGTCAAGATCGGGTTGTGCGCTTGTTGTCAGGCCCATTCCTGGCGTTTGTCTGCACAACCCCTTTGGGTGATTCCAATGTAAGAATGTTCAGGACTGGAGACTGTCAGCCCGGTTTGATGCCCAGGGACAGGCCTTGCTGATCCCTGCGTCAGGCGATGCTGACAGCCTTGGTTCACCAAATCAGGTTGAGTGCCGTGCATGGCCGGCATGCCATGCGACAACCCACGTCCTGGGCGGACGTGCCATGCGATGCATAAAGACACGCAGTCCATCGCCCCGTCGCTGTCCAGGCGCCAGCGCCTGGTGTTGACGCTGGCCGCATGCTGGACATTGGTGGTACTGGGCAGCACCTGGCTGGTAGACAGGCAACGCACTGACCGATACCTCGGCGAGGTCGTCACCGACGCCAAGCTGCGCGCCGGCATCGCCCATGATGGTGTGGAGAACCGCTTCCAGCAAACGGCCGCCCTGGGCCAGGTGCTGGCCGGCCAGCCGGCGTTCCGCGAATTTCTTCGGGCCAATGCCCTGCCGGCACCGGCGCCCGCGCAGCAAGCGGAGCAGCCCGCACCCCATCCATCCCAATCGCCCCAGGGCTCTCAAGACAACTTGCGTGAACGCCTGCTGGCACGGCCAGATGTGCTGCGCATGAGCGAATCCTTGGCCACCCTGGTACAGGATTTCCGGCTCCGCCAGGCGTTTCTGATCGACCAGCATGGCTACGTGCTGGCCGACAGCGGCCACGCCAACAGGGAACGCACCACCATCGGTTCCAACTTCCATGGGCGCCAGTACCTGCTGGACGCTCTGGACAAGGGGCGGGGCTTCCAGTTCGTGATGGGCAGCTTCAGCCACCAGCCGGGCTTCAACTTCGCCACGCGCGTGGCCGATGGCAACACGCCGCTGGGCGTGCTCATCCTCAAGCTGGACGCCACCGCGCTGGCCGGTGTCTTCACCGATGCAGCCGGCCGTGAAGTGATGCTGACCGACAGCAACGGCGTGGTGGTGGCCGGCAACGTGACCGAACACCACCTGCACCAGATCCCGATGCAGCCCTACCCCAAGGGCCGCGAGGCGGAGTTCAACGCGCTTTACCGGCAGATCCCACAGCGGCTGGACTGGGCCATGGACACGGTGACCTTCGACGACCAGCCCTGGCGGTTGCTGCGCATCAATGGCCACAACGTGGCGGCCCTGTCGCAGCCGCTGGACCAGTACCCCTATATGGCCTGGGTGCTCACGCCCTTGAGCCGCATGAGCTCCATCCACGGCGCCAGCATCGCCGGGGGCCTGGCCACGCTGCTGGCCGGCTACCTGCTGCTGTGGATGATGTGGCGCCGGCTGGAGCGTGAAGGCATCGTCGAGCTGGCCCACCAGGATGCGCTGGAATCCACCGAGGGCCTGCCGCTCACCGTGTTCCGCTACCGGGTCGACCGTGACGGTCAGGGCCGCTTCTCCTACCTGGGGCCGGGCGTCAAGGAATCGCTGGGCATCACGCCCGAAGCGCTGCTGCAGGATCCGCAATGGCTGTGGTCACGCGTGGCCACTGGGCAGACGCTGCCACCCACGCAGCCTGTGGAGCTCGTGCTGCCGGGCCCTGGCCATCGCCGCTGGATCACCCTGGGCAGCACGGCCCGCCCCGCCGCCCGGGGTG
>CALAKR010000301.1 GCA_937923225.1 uncultured Aquabacterium sp.
CAGGTTCAGCGGCAGCGAAGGGATCGGGCCGTTGGCAAAACCGATCACCAGGTAGCGACCACGCCAGGCGATGGAGCGGAAGGCCGCCTCGGTGAAGTCGCCACCCACCGGGTCGTAGACGACATCAGGGCCCTTGCCGCCGGTCAGCGTCTTGAGCTCGTCACGCAGGTTCTGCGTGCTGTAGTTGATGACCTCATCGGCGCCCAGGGTCTTGCACAGCGCGAGCTTGTCATCGCTCGAGGCGGCAGCGATCACCTTGGCTCCGGCGGCCTTCGCGATCTGGATGGCGGCCGTGCCCACACCACCGGCGGCGCCCAGCACCAGCACGGTCTCGCCAGAATTGAGCTGGGCGCGGTCGATCAGGCCGTGGTAGGTGGTGCCGTAGGTGCACAGGAAGGCGGCGCCATCTTCAAAACTGAAGGCGGGCGGCAGCGGCATCAGCACGGCGGCCGGCGCGATGGTGTGCGTGCCAAAGCCACCCGTGCCGGCAAAGCCCGCGACCGAACTGCCCACGGCCAGGTGCTTGACGCCCTCACCCACGGCCTCGACCACGCCGGCGAACTCGGCACCGGGCACGAAAGGCAGCGGCGGCTTCATCTGGTACTTGCCCTGCACGATCAGCAGATCGGGGAAGTTCAGGCTGGCCGCCTTGATGGCCACGCGGACCTCGCCCTTGCCGGGTTCGGGCGTGGGGGCGTCTTTCCAGGTCAGGGCGTCGGGGCCGTCAAGCGTTTCGCAGAACCAGGCTTGCATGGGGTCGTCTCCAGTCGTCGTTCAGGTTGTGGGAAAGAAAGTGCAGCCCAGGTCACACCGGCTGCTTGGTGAAGGTGTTGCATTGGGCCGTGTCGCCCGATTCGAAGCCGCGCTTGAACCAGCGCACGCGTTGCGCGCTGCTGCCATGGGTGAAGCTTTCAGGCACCACGTGGCCTTGGGATTTCTTCTGCAGCGTGTCGTCGCCGATCTGCGAAGCTGCATTGAGGGCTTCATCGATGTCGCCCTGCTCCAGGATCTGGCGGGAGCGCTCGGCATGGTGGGCCCACACACCCGCGAAGCAATCGGCCTGCAGCTCCAGGCGCACGCTCATGGCGTTGTACTGGGCCTCGCTAACACGGCCGCGCAACTGGTCCAGCTTGGCCGAGGTGCCCAGCAGGTTTTGCACATGGTGCCCCACTTCGTGCGCGATCACGTAGGCCTGGGCGAACTCGCCTGGGGCGCCCAGGCGGTCACGCAGGGTGTCGTAGAAATCCAGGTCGATGTAGACCTTGTGGTCGGCCGGGCAGTAGAACGGGCCCATGGCCGATTCGCCGCGGCCGCAGGCGGTCTGCGTGGCGCCGCGGAACAGCACCAGGCGCGGGTCTTCGTACTCGCGGCCCGCCTGTCGGAACTGCTCGCGCCACACATCCTCGGTGTCGGCCAGCACGGTGGCCACGAAGGCCTTTTGAGGGTCGTCCCGGCCGGCGGCTTGCTGCCCTTGCGAGGGCGCAGGGCGTGCGGGGGCCTGCGTCTGCACCGTGCCGCCACCGCTGAGCAGGCTGAGCACCGTGAGCGGGTTCACACCCAGCACATAGCTGGCCACCAGCGCGATCACGATCGTGCCCACGCCGATGCCGCGCCCGCCGATCGGCAGCCCGAAGCCACCACCGCCCGACGGTGAACCGCCGTCGCGCTGGTCTTCCACGTTGTCGCTTTGTCGTTGACCTTGCCAGCGCATGGGGTGACTCCTCTGGAACACGCGCCGGCGGGTGTTGTTCTGGCCTCGCGCATGAGGCGCATGAGGCGGATCAGGAAATATGCCGGCAGGGCATGTTAGCAGCGCCCGCCCCGGCACGTGAATGGCACGGCCATGCGTCCGAGCCGGGGGAGCCGTAGAATCGCCCGATCATGGTGAGAGAACAATCCGCCGGGGCCGCGCCCCTCCCCGTCGTCATCATCGGGGCCGGTCTGGCCGGCCTGACGACAGCCCTGCACCTGGCCGAGACGCAGCCCGTCGTGGTGCTGGCCAAGCGCCACCTCGAAGAAGCCGCCACGGCCTGGGCCCAGGGCGGCATCGTGGGCGTGCTGGGCAGCGACGACAGCATCGCCTCGCACGTGCGCGACACGCAGGATGCCGGCGCCGGCCTGGTCGACGAGAACACCGCCGAGTTCATCGCCGAGCACAGCGCCGCCGCCATCGAGTGGCTGGTGGCACGAGGCGTGCCCTTCTCGCCTGATCCGCAAGGCCCGCTGGGCCTGCACCTGACGCGCGAAGGCGGCCACGCGGTGCGCCGCATCGCGCATGCGGCCGATGCCACGGGCAAGGCCATCCACGATGTGCTGCTGGCCGAGGTCAAGCGCCACCCCAACATCACGCTGCGTGAACGTTGGATGGCGCTGGACCTGATCACCAACCGCCACCTCAAGCGCAGCGTGGTGCTCGAACAAGGCGAGCCCCAGCGCTGCCATGGCGTCTACGCGCTCGACATCGACAGCCAGCGGGTCGAGACACTGCCAGCCTCGGCCGTGGTGCTGGCCACCGGCGGCGTGGGCAAGGTCTACCGCTACACCAGCAATCCGGACACCTCCACGGGCGATGGCATCGCCATGGCCTGGCGCGCCGGCTGCCGGGTGGGCAACATGGAGTTCATCCAGTTCCACCCGACCTGCCTGTACCACCCGCAGGAGCGCAGCTTCCTGATCACCGAGGCCATGCGCGGTGAAGGCGCCCACCTCAAGCTGCCCGACGGCACCCGCTTCATGCCGGCACACGACGAGCGTGGCGAGCTGGCCCCGCGTGACATCGTGGCCCGCGCCATCGACTTCGAGATGAAGAAGCACGGGCTGGACTACGTGCTGCTGGACGCCACCCACCTGGGCGAGGCCTTCCTGAAGGAGCACTTCCCGACCATCCACGCGCGCTGCCTGTCGCTGGGCATCGACATTGCCCGCGAGCCCATCCCCGTGGTGCCGGCCGCGCACTACACCTGCGGCGGCGTGGTCACCGACCTGAACGGCCGCACCGACCTGCCCGGCCTGTACGCCGTGGGCGAGACCACCTACACCGGCCTGCATGGCGCCAACCGCCTCGCCAGCAACTCCCTGCTGGAGTGCGTGGTGCTGGGCCGCACCTGTGCCGACGACATCCAGCGGCAGATCCCCGCCCGCACCCCCGCCCTGCCCGGCTGGGACGAAAGCCTGGTGTCCGACGCCGACGAGGAAGTCGTCATCTCCCACAACTGGGACGAGCTGCGCCTGGTGATGTGGAACTACGTGGGCATTGTGCGCACCACGCGCCGCCTGGAGCGCGCGCTGCACCGCATCAAGCTGCTGCGCAGCGAGATCGACGATTACTACGCCAACTTCAAGGTGACGCGCGACCTGCTGGAGCTGCGCAACCTGGTCGATTGCGCCGAGCTGATCGTGCGCTCGGCCCTGTCACGCCAGGAAAGCCGCGGGCTGCACTTCAGCCGCGACTACCCGCGCACGCTGCCGGTGAGCTTCCCGACCATCCTGAGCAAGAAGCCCAAGAAGAAGGACGCCTGGCTGCCCTGAGGACAGCCTACGGCCGATCGATCAGGCCGCCGCCTGCGCGCGGCGTGCCTTCCAGGCCCCGAAAATGGCGATCAGGCCTGGGATCAGGATCAGCGCCCAGATGATCTTGCTCAGGTGCTCCTGCACGATGGGCATGTTGCCGAAAAGGTAGCCCACCGTCGTCAGGCCCACCACCCAGATCAGCGCGCCGATCACGTTGTAGGCGGTGAAGGTGGCACGGTTCATCTCGGCCACACCGGCCACGAAGGGCGCGAAGGTGCG
>CALAKR010000302.1 GCA_937923225.1 uncultured Aquabacterium sp.
GAAGGCGTTGCGGGCGTCGATGGCGCGCATGGATTCGTCCAGCACGGCCGGGCGACTTTGTGCCAGCACGCGGTCGCGCGCGTCGGTGACACGTGTCACCAAGGCCGGGTTCACGCGGTAGCCGCCGTTGGCGAACACGGCGAAGGCGTCGGCCATCTGCATGGGTGTGACGGAGCCTGCGCCCAGGGCCATCGTCAAATAGGCTGGATGCTTGGCTGCCTCGAAGCCGAAGCGTGTCACCCACTCCTGGCCGTAACCGGCGCCGATGGAGCGCAGCACGCGGATCGAGATCATGTTCTTGGATTTGGCCAGGCCGCGACGCAGCGTCATGGGGCCTTCGAACTTGCCGTCGTAGTTCTTGGGCTCCCAGGGCTGGCTGCCTGTCACGCCCGAGTCGAAGAACAGAGGGCTGTCATTGACGATGGTGGTGGGCATGAAGCCTTTTTCCAGGGCGGCCGAATAGATGAAGGGCTTGAAGCTCGAACCCGGCTGGCGCCAGGCCTGCGTCACGTGGTTGAACTTGTTGCGGTCAAAATCGAAGCCGCCGGCCATGGCCTTGACGGCGCCGGTGTGGGTGTCCAGCGAGACCAGGGCGCCTTCCACCGTGGGCAGCTGCGTGATCTGCCAGCGCTCCTTGGCCTGCACGACACGGATCACCGCGCCACGGCGGATCTGCAGCTTGGGCTGGGCTTTTTCGGTCAGGGCCTGCGCCACGAACTTCAGGGTATCGCCCTGGATGTCGACCGATTCGCCGGTCTGCAGCAGGGCCACGACGCGCTTGGGTTCGGCCGACAGCACCACGGCGGCCTTGATGTCGTCGCTGTCCGGGTGGTCTTCCAGGGCTTCGGCCACGCGCACGTCGATGTGCTTGGGGTCGGCGGGCAGGTCGATGAAGGCCTCGGGGCCGCGCCAGGGCTGGCGGCGGTCGTAGTCGAGCAGGCCCTTGCGCAGCGCGCGTGTGGCGGCGATCTGCTCGCTCATCTTGACGGTGGTGTAGACCTTCAGGCCGCGGGTGTAGGCGTCTGCGCCGTACTGCTCGTACATCAGCGAACGGGCGGCCTCGGCCACGTACTCGGCCTCGGGCGCGATGGGGGCCTTGACGTGGTAGTGAAGCTCTTCATCGCGGGCTTCTTCGTACTGCTCCTGCGTGATGAAGTTGTTCTCCAGCATGCGCTGCAGGATGTACTGCTGGCGCACGGTGGCGCGCTTGGGGTTGCGCAGCGGGTTGTAGGCCGAGGGGGCCTTGGGCAGGCCGGCCAGCATGGCGGCTTCGGCCAGGGTGACCTTCTGGAGCGGCTTGCCGAAATAGGTTTCGGCCGCGGCGGCGAAGCCGTAGGCACGCTGCCCCAGGTAGATCTGGTTCATGTAGAGCTCCAGGATCTGGTCCTTGCTCAACAGGCCTTCGATCTTCAGGGCCAGCAGGATCTCGTAGATCTTGCGCGAGAAGGTCTTCTCGGTGGACAGGTAGAAGTTGCGCGCCACCTGCATGGTGATGGTGGAAGCGCCCTGGCTGCGTGATTCGCCGAAGTTGGCCAGGCCGGCACGCAGCACCCCGATGTAGTCCACGCCGCCGTGGCGATAGAAGCGGGCATCTTCGATGGCCAGCACCGCGTCCTTCATCACCTTGGGCATCTGGCCGATGGGCTGGAAGTTGCGCTTTTCTTCGCCAAACTCGCCGATCAGGGTGGCGTCCGCCGAATAGACGCGCAGGGGCATCTTGGGGCGGTAGTCCATCAGCCCGTCGAGCGGCGGCAGGTTGGGGTAGATCACGGCCAGGCCGATGCTGATCACCATGGCCAGGCCCAGGGCGCCGGCCACGCCCAGGCCGATCAGCCAGGCAAGGGGCCGGACCAGCCACTGGATCCACCAGGAATCGGCACTGAAGACCCGACTGCGGGACGACGTTGGGGGGCGGGTGTCAGGGGCGCTCATCAATCCAGGGGGTCCGAAAGGAGCCCCGATTATAGGAACCCAGGCCTTCCGCACTGGCGTACCAGGGCACCCCTTGCGGGGGAGTCTGAATACCTGACACACCCTGTTGTTTACGTTTGCAACCGCTTGTAATACGTGTGGAACGCGCAACGACTAGGTGAAAAGCCGGGCAACTTTGGCGTTCAACCATAAAAACTTTACTGCTAGCATTGAAGTGGTTTATTAACTTCCCAGCGCCCTGACTGGGTGCATGGAGGAATTTGTGAGCTTTTTAGACACGCTGCTGGGCCGCAAGCACCCGCCCATGGTCGGGCTTGACGTCAGCTCGTCCAGCGTCAAGCTTGTCGAGCTCAGCCAGAATGCAGCAGGAGAATTGACGCTTGAGCGGTTCGCGTCGGAGCCCCTGGACAAAGGCTGGATCGCCGACGGGCAGATTGAGAAATTCGACGAAGTGGCCGAGGCCGTTCGCAAGGTCGTGACCAAGAGCGGCACGCGCACCAAGTTCGTGGCCATGGCCATGCCCCAGTCGGCGGTGATCACCAAGAAGATCATGCTGCCGGCCGGCCTGCGTGAAGAAGAAATGGAAATGCAGGTCGAGGCCGAAGCCAACCAGTACATCCCCTTCTCGCTCGACGAGGTCAGCCTGGATTTCTGTGTGATCGGGCCCGCGCCCCAATCAGCCGGTGATGTCGAGGTGCTGATCGCTGCTTCCCGCAAGGACCGCGTGCAGGACCGCCAGGGCCTGGCCGAGGCAGCCGGGCTCAAGCCTGCCGTGCTCGACATCGAGTCCTATGCCTCGCGGCTGGCCATGCAACGCTTGGTCGCGGCCCTGCCGGGCGGGGGCAAGGATGCGCTGGTCGCGCTGTTCGAGATCGGCGCCGAAAATACCAGCCTCAAGGTGCTGCGCGACGACGAACTGCTGTACGACCGCGACCAGGCCTTCGGCGGGGCGCAGCTCACACAGCTGATCTCGCGTCAGTACGGCTTCTCCTTCGAGGAGGCCGAATCCAAGAAGCTCTCCGGTGACCTGCCCGAGGATTTTCAGTCCTCGCTGCTGGCGCCGTTCGTCGACAGCCTCTCCCAGGAAATCGGGCGAGCGTTGCAGTACTTCTTCACCAGCACGCCGCACCACAAGGTGCACTACGTGATGCTGGCGGGTGGCACGGCCTCGCTGCCGGGCCTCAAGGAGCGGGTGACCGAACTCACCGGCTTCGCATCGATGGTCGTCAACCCCTTCGATGGCATGAAACTGGGATCTGCCGTGCGTGAAAGCAAGCTGCGTCGCGAGGCGCCCTCCTATCTGACGGCCTGCGGACTGGCCATGCGGAGGTTCCTCGCATGATCCTGATCAACCTGCTTCCTCACCGCGAAGAAAAGCGCATCCAACGCAAGCAGCGGTTTTTCGTCGGGCTGGGCATGGCTGCCTTGATTGGTGGTTTGCTGGTGGCCCTGTGGTACGGCATTCAGCAACAGATGATCGGCTCGCAGCAAGCCCGCAACGAGTTCCTCAAGTCCGAGATTGCCAAGCTCGACGAGGAAATCAAGGACGTTTCCACCCTGAAGGCCGAGATCGAGGCGCTCAAGGCGCGTCAGAAGGCTGTGGAAGACCTGCAGACCGACCGCAACATGCCGGTGCACATCCTCAATGAGCTGGCCCGTCAGACGCCGGAAGGCATCTACCTGAAGTCCATCAAGCAGGAGGGGCAGTTCGTGATGGTGTCGGGCGTGGCCCAGACCAACGAGCGCGTGTCGGCCTTCCTGCGCAACACGGGCAACAACTCGCCCTGGCTGGAGCGCCCTGAACTGCAAGAGATCAAGGCCGCGGCGGTGACGCTGCCGGACACCAAGGATCCCAAGCGCTTGTTCGAGTTCTCGGTGCGTGTGGGCCTCAAGCGTCCTGAGGCACCCAATGCGGCGGCATCGGGTGCTTCCGCGCCGGCCCGTGGTGCGCCTGTTGGTGCTTCTGCGCCTTCTCCTGTCTGAGCGCGGAGTCCGCATGGCCAAAGCCAATATCAACATTGATCTGAACGCCTGGTTCGCGGATGCGCAGGACCAGTTCCGCGGCTTGAACCCGAACGAACCCGGGCAGTGGCCGATCCTGCCCAAGATTGCCGCAGGTGTGGCCACTGGCGCGGTGGTGCTGGTGCTGGGCTGGTTCCTGCTGCTGTCGACCCAGGCCGACGAACTGCAAGGTGAACGTGACCGTGAGCCTCAACTCAAGCAGGAGTACCAGGGCAAGCTGTTGCAGGCGGTCAACCTGGTGGAACTTCGCAAGCAACGCGTGCAGGTGCAAGAGTACGTGACGCAACTTGAGAAGCAGTTGCCCGGCAAGGCCGAAATGGACGCCTTGCTGTCGGACATCAACCAGGCAGGTCTGGGCCGTGGCCTGGATTTCGAACTGTTCAAGCCGGGGCAGGTCGTGGTCAAGGATTACTACGCCGAGTTGCCGATCGCCATCAAGGTGTCCGGCCGCTATCACGACATGGGTGCCTTTGCGGCTGACATCGCCAACCTGTCGCGCATCGTGACCCTTCATGACCTGAACATCAACACGGTGCAGACAGGGAGTGGTGCCAAAGGTGGCAGCAGCAGCGGTCCGCTGGTGATGGAGGCTACGGCCCGCACCTACCGCTACCTGGATCAGGGCGAGCTGGATCAGCAGAAGGCCGACAAGGCCAAGAAGAAGGGCGGGCAACCATGATGTCCCGAGCAGTCGCCGGTGGCTTGGTGCTGGGATTTGTGGCAGCCCTGGCCGGTTGCACCACCCAGCAGGAAGAGCTTCAAGCCTGGATGACGCAGGAGCGCGCGCAGGCGCATCCCAGTGTCCAACCCATTTCGCCTCCGCAGAAGTTCAACCCCCAAGGCTATCAAACGGGGGATACGGTCGAGCCCTTCAGCGCACAGAAGCTGATCGTGGTGCTCAAGCAGGATCGTTCTCAGCCGAATTCCGCGGTGGCAGCGGAACTGAGTCGCCGCAAGCAGCCGCTTGAGGCGTTCCCTCTGGACAGTATGTCCATGGTGGGCAGCGTGAACCGCAGGGGCGTGCAGTACGCATTGCTGAAGGTCGATAACCTTCTTTATCAGGTCAGGGTGGGGGACTACCTTGGGCAGAACTTTGGGAAGATCATGAAGGTCACGGAGACGGAAATCGAGCTGCGCGAGATCGTGCAGGATGCAGCTGGCGAATGGATCGAGCGGCCTGCCGCCTTGCAACTCCAGGAGGGGGCGTGATCATGACGAATACCATGTTCAAGTGGGCGGGCGGTTGTGCCGTTGCCTTGGTGGCTGCCTGTGCCATGGCCGCTCCGGCCATCCAGTCCGTCACGGCCAGTCAGCAGGCTGGCACCGATGTCGTACGCATCGAGCTCAGCGAGCCGCTGCCCTCTTTGCCTGCAGGTTTTGCCGTGCAGGCACCGCCCCGCATCGCCATCGATCTGCCCGGTGTGAGCAATGCCTTGGGCCGCAACTCTGTGGACATCAACCAGGGCAATCTGCGTACGGTGAACGTGGCGCAGGCCGGGGAGCGCACGCGGCTGGTGCTCAATCTGCGTCAGCCTTCGGCCTACCGCGCCAGCCTGCAAGGCAAAGTGCTGCTGCTGACGTTGGACAACGCCTCGGCGGCGGATGTGGCTCAGCCGGTGCTGCCTGCAGCGACCACAGCCAAGCCGGTTGGGGAGGCGGAGACGGTGCACTTCGCCGAAAGCCGCAACGCGGTG
>CALAKR010000303.1 GCA_937923225.1 uncultured Aquabacterium sp.
GGCCTGCGCCAAGGCGGTGTGCATCTCGGCCGCCTCGGGCAGGAAACGCCCCATGTTGATGAAGTCATGCACCGTACCCGCGTACACGGTGAGCTGCACGGGCACGCCGGCCTTTTCCAGGGCCTGGGCATAGAGGTGACCATCGTCGGCCAGCGGGTCGCACTCGGCCAGGGCGATCCAGGCGGGGGCCACGCCCGCGTGGCTGGGCGCGATCAGGGGCTGGCGGTGCCAGGGCGCCTTCAGGTCGCCGCCGGTGGCCTGGGCCTCGAACCAGTTCATCAGGGCCTGGTCCAGCATCAGGCCGGCGGAGGCGTAGGTCTTGAACGATTGCGTGGCCACGCCCACCTGCACCGAGGGGTAGATCAGGCCCTGCAGCGCCACGGGGATGCCGGCGTCACGCGCCAGCAGCGACACGGCGGCCGACAGGGTGCCGCCCGCGCTGTCGCCGGCCACGGCCAGGCGGCTGCCGTTCAGGCCCAGGGTGTGGCCGTGGTTGGCCAGCCACTGCAGCGCGGTCCAGGTGTCGTCCAGACAGACAGGATACTTGTGCTCGGGCGCCAGGCGGTACTCGATGGCGACCACGGCCACGCCGCTTTGCGCCGCCACCGAGCGGCACATGGCCTCGCAGGTGTCGATGCCGCCCACGACGAAGCCGCCGCCATGCACATACAGCAGCACGGGCAGGCCGGCATCGCTGCTGGGGGCCCACAGGCGGGCGCGGATGGCGTAGCCATCGGGCGTGGGGATGGTGAAATCTTCCACCCGGGGCAGCGCCACCGGCTGGATGGTGCTCACGCCCACGCCCATGCGGTAGGCCTGCCGGGCCTGGTCGACCGGCAGGGAGCTCATGGGCGGGAAGCCCGCGCGCTTGACGTTCTCGATCAGGGCACGGGTGGCCTGGTTCAGCTGGTCCAGGGGGGTGGGCATGGGGATGTGTCTCCGTTTGAACTGATGCGCCTTTGACTGTAGCAAGAAGCGTCAAGCCCCTTGCCACACCGTCACGGCAGGCTGACGCGGATCTCCAGCACGGCCTGGTCATCACTGCTGACGCTCTGGGTACTGAGCATGCCGCGGCGCTGCACCTCTTCCTGGCGGTTGGTCTGGGCCACGGGCACCCATTCGCCCAGCGGCACGCTCAGGGCGGTCTGCACCACCAGGCGCGCCGGGGGCGTGCCCTGGGCATCTTGCGTGAAGGGGCGATCGGGGTGGGCAGGCGCTTCGGCCTCCAGCTCGACGGTGGCGGATTTGCCGCCAGACCAGCGCGGCGTGGCCGTGAGACCCTGGCCAGCGTCCACCCACAGGGTCTGGGCCACCAAGCCGACCTGGGGCTGCACACCCTGGCCACCTTGCTGGCCGTTGCCCCAGCCGCCGGCGCCACCCTGGCCGCCAGAGCCAAGTTGGGCCACCCACTGCCACTGCGTGATCGGGCGCTGCTGGCGCAGATCCAGCCGCGCCTTGCGGCCGTTGAGCACCAGGATCTGCTGGTGCGTCTGCTGATCGCGCTCGAGCTGGCGGGTGGACAGCTCCACCCCGCCCTGGCCACCCATCACGCCGCGGCGGCTGTCGATCACCAAGCCGCCCTGGCGCACCCCGGCGCGCGACAGCTGGGCATCCACCGAGGACACCACCCGCCACGACACCAGCAGGTTGCGCGCAGGCACCTGGGCCGAGGCCACCTGCAAGCCCACCGCCAGATCGGCCAGCGCCAGCGCACACCCCATGACCAGGCCGACCACCCGGCCCAACCCGCGCCGTGTCATCGGCCTGGACGCCCCGGTTGTCGCCCCGGTCACGGCCACTGTCGCCCCAAGGGCAGCTTGCTGCTTCATCGTGCGCTCCTTGTTGGATCCCTCAGCATGACGGCTGACCCGGGGTTTCCCCGTCCGCCCTAGCGAACAAACTGTGCGGTTTCGCACCCTTTATTTCCGTTGTTTGAAATTCCCACCATCTGAGATGCTCAAGTCGTGCTCCCGGCGGGTCGATATTCAGTGAACTCTGCCACGTCCTGCGGGGGATCGGTGGCGTATTGGTTTCATCAAATTTGGAGGCTGACTCATGCAGCTCGAAGCCCTTTTCAAGCAACCCCAGGCCCTGCCGGCCGTGCCCAAGATCGTCCACGAACTGATCGACAGCTTCAATGCCGAGGACATCTCGATCGACGAGATCGCCAAGAAGATCCAGGCCGACCCGGTGCTCTCCGCGCGCCTGCTGCGCCTGGCCAACTCGGCGTACTACCACGTCTCCCGCACCGTGGGCACCGTCGATGACGCCGTGATGATGCTGGGCTTCGTCACTGTGCGCACGCTGGTGATCAGCTCGGGCCTGACCAGCGGCTTCAAGGCCATGCCGGGCATGGACCTGGGCAAGTTCTGGAAGTACAGCCTGCACGCCGCCGTGGTGTCGCGCTGGCTGGCCAAGACCACCGGCCACAACGCCGACCTGGCCTTCACCGTGGGCATGATGCATGGCATCGGCCAGCTGGTGATGCACGCCGGCATGCCCGAGCCCATGCTGCAGCTGGACAAGCAGGCCGGCCCGATGGACCCGCGCCGCCTGGACATGGAAAAGGCCTCGTTCGGCTACAACTTCGCCACCGTGGGGGCCGAGCTGGCCCGCCAGTGGAAGTTTCCCTCGGCCTTCTCGGAAGCCATCGCCAAGTTCCCCGAGCCACTGGCCAGCAAGCCGGTGGACCCGATCGCGGCGATCCTGCACCTGGCTGCCTGGCGTGCCCGTGCCGAGCACAACGGCCTGAGCGAGAGCGAACTTGCTGCCACCGTGCCGGCCGAAGTGGCCGCCGCCCTCAAGCTCGATCCCAAGAAGTTCCTGGCCGACATGCCGCCGATGAGCGAGCTGTGCGAGGGCATGGAAGCACTGCTGGGCTGAGCCTCTTTTCAGATCGCCAGCGGATCCACATCCACCGCCCAGCGCACCAACCCGCGCGGGCGGTGTTGTTGCGCCAGGGCCAGCCAAGTCTCCGTGGCGCGTGACAGCAGGCGCTGCAGGGCCGGCCGCGATTCGGCCTCGATCAGCATCTGCGCGCGCTCGATGTTGGCCACGCGCTGCACGGCCGTGGGCACCGGGGGGTAGAGCAGGATGCCACCCAGCTCGGCGGCCAGTTCTTCCACCAGCTTCGCGGCATCTTCCAGAA
>CALAKR010000304.1 GCA_937923225.1 uncultured Aquabacterium sp.
GCGCGACCTGCTCGATGTGCCGGCCGTGCGGCGTCGCCTGGGGTTGTCTGAGGATGATCTGCCGCAACTGACCGAATGGCTGGCCGGTGCGCAGGTGCGATGGGGCTTGGACGCGGCCCAGCGCACATCGCTGGGGCTGGCTGCCTGCGGTGAGCAGAACACCTGGCTGTTCGGCCTGCGCCGCATGATGCTGGGCTATGCCAGCGGTGATGGGCTGGACTTTGCCGGTATCGAGCCCTACGGCGAAGTGGCCGGGCTGGAGGCCGAGCTGGCGGGGCGCATGGCCGAACTGGTCGATCGCCTGACGCATTGGGCGCTTGAATTGGCGCAGCCGGCCACACCCGCGCAATGGGGCGTTCGCATCCGCCAGATGCTGACCGAGCTGTTCACCGCCGTGGACGAACATGACCGCCTGACACTGGCCGAGCTCGACGATGCCTTGGGCCAGTGGCTGGAGGCCGCAGGCGATGCCGGCTTCGAGGATGACTTGCCCTTGAGCGCCGCACGCGAAGCCTGGCTGTCGGGCGTGGACGACATGGCCCTGAACAAGCGCTTCATGGCCGGTGGTGTCACCTTCTGCACGCTGATGCCCATGCGGGCCGTGCCGTTCGAGGTGGTCTGCCTGCTGGGCATGAACGAGGGCGATTATCCCCGGCAATCAGCGCGCAATGACTTTGACCTCATGGCCCAGCCCGGCCAGCGTCGCCCAGGTGACCGTGCCCGCCGCGATGACGACCGCTACCTGATGCTGGAAGCCGTGCTGTCGGCGCGGCGCCTGCTCTACATCAGCTGGGCGGGGCGCAGCGTGCGTGACAACAGCGAGCAACCATCTTCGGTGCTGGTGGCCCAGTTCAGGGACTACCTGGCCGCGGGCTGGGGTGACGAGGTACCTGCGCAGCGCACCACAGAGCACCCCTTGCAGCCGTTCAGCCGCCGGTACTTCGAAACAACGGCGGGGCAACTACCGGCTTCAAGGCTGTTCACCTACGCGCGTGAGTGGCAGTCCGCACATCAGGCCGGTGAGCCTGCTGTCCTAAGCCCGCCTCTTGATGCGACAGCTGCCAACGCACCAGAGGTGTCTGCCCAACCTAGCCTGCAGGTGAAAGACTTGGTGGCCCTGCTGCGCAACCCGGTCAAGGTGTTCTTCCAGCGGCGCCTGCAGGTGGTGCTGGACGATCCCCGGGACCAGCCTGAAGCGCTTCTGGACGATGAGCCCATGACCTTGGGCGGGCTGGACTGGCACCAGGCGCTGCAGGCCTGCGTGCAAGAGGCGATCAACGTATCGGCCCAAGGAAACTCGGCCGGCCTCGATCGGCTCGTGGACGATGCCTCGCATCGCCTGCAACGTGCGGGCAACTTGCCGCTGGGTGCCATGGGCGATCTCAGCCGTGCGGGGCTGGCGGCCGAAGCCTTGCCTGTGCTTGACCAGTGGCGCGCGTGGATGCAGGATCATCCCCCTCTGGAAGGGCGCCATGCGCTGACGTTCCAGCATGATGGCCTGGCGCTGCATGACTGGCTCGATGGCCTGCGTGGGCCGTCCGTTTCCGATCAGCTTGACCCGGATGGGGCGAAACCATGGCGTTTCGATCTGGCCCTGTCACGCCTGGCTGGCAGCACCAAGGATGCCTTGCGCGCTGACCGCTTGCTGAGCGCCTGGGTGTGGTCGCTGCTGGCCAGCGCCTGCGATCGCCCGGTCAACACCCTGATCCTGGGGCGTGATCGGGTGGTGGTGACGCTGGCCATGGAGCCCGACCACGCGCGCGCAGAATTGGCCAAGCTGCTCGATGCCTGGCAGCGCGCCTTGCAGGCCCCGCTGCCCGTGGCGTGCCAGACCGCACTGGCCTGGCTGGACAAGCCCGAAGAAGCCCACCGCAAATACAACCCGGGCGGCCACGGCCGGGCGGAAGGTGATGATGTCTACCTCAAGCGCCTGTATCCCGATTTCGACGCCTTGATGGCCGATGGGCAGATGCCGGCCTTGGCTGAGCGACTGTACGGCGCCTTCCGCCAATGGATGGGCAGCCATGTCACGGCCGCACCGCTCGTTTCCGATGAAGGCGAGCCGGGTGATGACGCAGATGCAGCGGGGAGGGCAGCATGAGCGATCTGCTCGACCCCTTGCGCCTGCCCCTGCGCGGTAGCCGATTGATCGAGGCCAGCGCGGGCACTGGCAAGACCTGGACGATCGCCGCGCTCTACCTGCGCCTGGTACTGGGCCATGGCGATGAGGCGAGCGCGCCGCAGCGCCCGCTGCTGCCCGCCGAAGTGTTGGTGATGACCTTCACCCGCGCAGCCACGCGCGAGCTGTCTGACCGTATCCGACAACGCCTGATGCAGGCAGCGCGTTGCTTCCGCGGTGAAGAGGCCGTGCCTGGCAGCGATACCTTTCTGGCGGAGCTGCTGCAAAGCCACGCTCCAGGCCCTGTGCGTGAACAGGCGGCCTGGCGCCTGGCCCAGGCCGCCGATGCGATGGACGAAGCTGCCGTTCACACCATCGATGCCTGGTGCCAGCGCATGCTGCGCGAACATGCCTTCGACAGTGGCCAGTTGTTCGACGAAACCCTGCTGGCCGATGAGCAGGCCTTGCGGGAGCAGGCCGTCCGCGACTACTGGCGCGAGGCCATGTACCCTCTGGATGCGCAGACCCTGGCGCTTGTGCAGCAGGTATGGCCCACGGTGGAAGCTCTGGACAAGGATGTGAAGGCTTTGCTGCCCCGGCTGGAGGCCGCACCGCTTGTTCAGCAAGAGGTGTCGCTGGGGGAACTCGTCAAGCAATCACACAGGAAGTGGCTCGATGAACTGACCGTGCTCAAGGCCGGGTGGCCAGCGCGCATCGAGGCCATGCGCCTGTGGCTGGATGAACAGTGTGCGCGCAAGCCCAGCCCTTTCAACGGCACACGCCTGCGCGCGAGTTACTACCAGCCCTGGTTGATGCAACTGGACGCCTGGGCACAGGATGAGTCCGCCGCAGACACGGGCCTGCCGCCCGCCGCCCGCAAACGCCTGACCCAGGTTGGCATGGAAGAGGCTCTCACCGACAAAGCGCCCATCGATGCCTGGCCGGATCACTTCGAGTGCTTCGGCACCTTGCTGTCGGCCCTGGAGCAATTGCCCAACCCCATGGGGCCTGCACGCTGGCATGCCGCGCGCTGGGTTCATGCGCGCCTGCAGGCGCTCAAGCGGCAGGCCGGCGTCTACGGCTTTGCCGACATGCTGCAGCGCCTGGTGGATGCCTTGCAGGGCCCGCATGCCCAGCGTTTGCGCGAGCGCATCCTGCTGCAGTACCCGGCCGCGCTGGTCGATGAGTTCCAGGACAC
>CALAKR010000305.1 GCA_937923225.1 uncultured Aquabacterium sp.
CGGGAGGTGAAGATCTTCAGCTCGCGCTTGGGGCTGTTGACCAGTTGCTCGTAGGTGCGGTGGGCCCACTTGAGCGGGATCTGCGAGTCCTGCTCGCCGTGGGTGACCAGGAAGGGCACGCGGATCTTTTCGACGACGCCATCGAGGTGGACGTTCTCGGCGATCTGCATGAATTCCTCGATGTCCTTGCCGCCCCAGACCCAGCGCACGTGCTCCCAGTAATGCGGCACCGGGAAGCTGCCTTCACGCTCCAGGCGACGCTTCTGCACATCGCGCCAGTCATGGTTGGCGCCCCACACCACGCCGCAGGCGAAGCGCGGTTCGAAGGCCACCGCACGGGGGCAGTAGTAGCCGCCCAGGGACACACCCTCGCAACCGATGCGCTTGGGGTCGATGTCCTCGCGGTCCTGCAGCCAGTCGACCACGGGGCTGGCCCAGTGCTCGGCGTCGTAGCGCGCCTTGAGGTCATGCAGGCGCAGGGCTTCGCCGGTGCCGGGCTGGTCGATCAGCAGCGAGGCGACGCCACGCCTGGCCAGCCATGCGGGCAGGCCGACGCGGTATTTCATCTCCTTGGTGGAGTCCAGGCCGTTGAGCTGGACCAGGACCGGCGCCGGGCCGCTGACGCCTTCGGCGCGCACGTAGAGGCCGGAGATGACCTTGCCCTCGTAGGGAATCTCGACCCGTTCGCAGTTCTCTTTCGACAGCGCCACGCCGCGGGCGAAGGTGTCGAGGAAACGCTGGTACAGCGCCATGCGCCCTGGGGCGCCGTGGGCCTGGAGGCGTTCGCAGGTCAGGTAGTAGGTGGCCGCGCGGTTGTATTTTTCGCCGGCGGACAGCAGCCGGCCCTGGGCTTCATCCTCGCCGGCCATCTCGCTCAGCTTGTCGGCCATCTTCGCCCAGGTCTCGCGGAAGGCCCGGGTGCCTTCGGCATCAGGTTGTTTGGCGGCCTCTTGCAGCGGCTCGCACATCTCGACGATCTCGCCGATGCGCGCGCCCATCTCGATGGCCAGGTTCACCGAGAGGTTCCACACGTAGTTGCTCGGGAAGTAACGGAACATGGTTGTTTTCCTTCTTGTTATGCACGTCGCCGGCAGTTGCACAGGCATGGGGCGACGGCGCCCTTCGGGCAGCCGTTGCAAGCTCGCACGGGGCTCGGGAATCGGACAAATCGCTTGTTCGGATGCCAGCTATCCGGGGACGCGATACATGGCGCAGGCCGATGTGTCGCATCGCCAGATGCGATTGGTGGGGCGGGGAAGGAGGCGGGCAGGATTGGCGGCCGCGCACGAAGCGCGGCTTTCCGAGGAGGATGCCCTTGTCCGTTTCCAGCGTGTTCGAAACCATCCCGTCCACCGGCCTGTTCGGCCGCCTCAGCGTGGGCGGCAAGCTGTCCCTGGGCTTTGCCCTGGTGCTGGCCTGCACCCTCGGCATGGGCCTGGCCGCCTGGTATGCATTGCAGGTGAGCCAGGCCAACAGCGAGCGCTTGCGCGGGCTGGAGCGCTTGCAGAATCACCTGGCCGAGGCGCGGCAGGCGGAGAAGACATTTGCCTTGCTGGTCACTGAAGACTCTGCGAAACCGGTGACCATGGCCTTGCAGCAGCTGCGCGACGAATCGCTCGATGAGGATTTCACCAGGCTCGGCACGGAATACCTGCAAGGCTTCCAGGCGTATGCCACGGCCCGTCTGCAAGCCCAGGAGGCCCGGCTGCGCATGCAGGAACTGGCGCAGGGTGCGGGGCAGCGGTTTGCCGGGGTGTTCCTCGATCAGCTGGATGACATCAATACCGGGCTGGAGCAGGGCCAGTCACCCGGTGCGGCGGCCATGCAACTGCTGGAAGATGCCGCTGCGTTGCGCGAGCGGCTGACCAACCTGCGTGACAGCGAGTTGTATTTCACCCTCGATCCGCAGCAGCGTTATCGCGATGACTGGGTCAACCGGGTCAATGAATTGGGCACCGCCTTGAGCAGCCTTGCGGCGCGGCTGGAAGGCGAGCATCGTCATGCCCTGGATGAAGCCACGGCGGCGCTGGAGGAATACCGCCAGGCGTTCCTGCGCTACAGCGACAGCGGCGGGCAGGCCTTGGTCCAGCAGGCGGCGATGAACAACGCGGCGCAGCAGGCGATCGCTGCCCTCGATGGCGAGCGTGAGCGTGCCGCCGTGGCGTGGGAGGTGCAGCGCCGGCATCTGGATCTGCAACTGGCCTTGATGCTCGGGCTGGCCTTGCTGTCGAGCGTCACGGCCTGCGTGCTGATCCGCCGCTCCATCGCCGTACCGGTCCGGCAGATGCTGGCGCTGGCGCAGCGGGTCGCCGCCGGGGATCTGCACGGGCGTCTGCCGCGGCTGGGTCGCAGTGATGAGCTGGGGCAATTGAACGAGGCGATCGGGGTGATGTTGCAGGCGCTGCGGGACCTGGTCGGGCGTATTGGCGGCGATGCCGATCAACTGGATGTCGCCGCCGAGACCCTGGCCGGGATGGTCGAGCGCACGGGGCAGGGCGTGCGGGCGCAGCGCCGGCAGACCACCGAGGTGATGCAGGCCATGCAACTGATGACCCAGGCGACGGTGCAGGTCAACCAGCGGGTCGACGCCAGCCAGGCCAGCCTGGGGCAGGCCAGTTCGCTGATTCATGAAGGGGACCGGCTGGTGCGTGAGGCGAGCCAGAGCCTTCAGCGGCTGTCCGGTGAAATGGGCGCGGGGACTGCGGCCATGCAGGTGCTGCAAAGCCAGAGCGAAGCCATCACCGGGGTGCTGGACGTGATCAGTGCGGTGGCCGAGCAGACCAACCTCCTCGCGCTCAACGCCGCCATCGAGGCTGCGCGGGCGGGGGAACATGGTCGCGGGTTTGCCGTGGTGGCGGACGAAGTGCGCGGGCTGGCCAGCCGCACCCGGGCATCCACTGGCGAGATCGACGGCATGATCCAGCGCCTTGGGGAAGTCACCCGCACGGCTGTTGCGAGCCTGGATGACAGCCAGCGCCTGACCGGCGAGGGCGTCGAGCTGACGGCCAGGGCCAGTGCGGTGCTGGCGGCGATAACGGCCAGCATCGTCGAGGTCGAAAGCGCCGCCGGGCATATCGCCGACGCGGCGCGAATCCAGCAGGATCTCGCCTGGCGGGTGGACGGCGCGGCGGGAGAGGTGGAGCGGGTGGTGGAGCAGAATGCGGCGGAGTGTGCGCGGCTGGAGGAGGCGAGTGGGAGTTTGCAGCGGCTTAGTGCAGGGTTGGGGGAGGCGTTGGGTGTATTCCGTCAGATCGGCTAGCGCGTTTTTTTGTAGGAGCGTGGCTTGCCCGCGAAGGACCGCGCAGCGGTCCCAAAATGGTACGGTCAATGAGATTTTGGGACCTCGCTGCGCGGTCAGCAGTGGTTTCACACGGTTTCTTGGGAATTTTCCTATATACCCACCGTTGGCCGGTCTTCAGCATCTCCTCGGAATTCATTCCCATGGAATTGCAGGAAGCACCGCATGGCCGTCCAATCCGATCTGCGCTTTACCTTCACCGCCGGACCCGATGCCTTCGAGGTCGTCGAATTCCACCTCAGCGAAGGCCTGTCCGAAACCTT
>CALAKR010000306.1 GCA_937923225.1 uncultured Aquabacterium sp.
GCACCGCCATGCTGGAGCCGGACGAGCTGGCCCGCCTGCGGCGCGAGCACTTCGGCTTCATCTTTCAGCGCTATCACCTGCTGGGCGATCTGTCGGCCGTGGGCAATGCCGAGATCCCGTCCATCTACGCCGGCACGCCGCGCGAGGCCCGCCGTGAGCGCGCCAGCCAGCTGCTGACGCGCCTGGGCCTGGGCGAGCGCCTGGCCAACCGGCCGGGGCAACTCTCGGGCGGCCAGCAGCAGCGCGTGAGCATCGCGCGGGCGCTGGTCAATGGCGGCGACGTGATCCTGGCCGACGAGCCCACGGGCGCGCTGGACAAGACCTCCGGCCAGGAGGTGATGAAGATCCTGCGCGAGCTGCACGAGGAAGGCCACACGGTCATCATCGTGACCCACGATCCGCAGGTGGCCCGCAACGCGCAGCGCATCATCGAGATCAGTGACGGTGTGATCGTGGCCGACCACGCCAACACAGAGTCTGCAGGCGACGGCACCGAGCACATCGAGGCCGCACCGCAAGGCGAAGGCAGTGCCATCCGGCAACCTAGACAAGCCGCACCCGGCTGGCTGGGCGCCCTGGCCTCCAACTGGGGCCGCCTGGGCGAGGCCACGAGCATGGCCTTGCGCGCCATGGCCGGCCACCGGCTGCGCACCTTGCTGACCATGCTGGGCATCATCATCGGCATCGCCTCGGTGGTGTCCATGGTGGCCCTGGGCGAAGGCTCGCGCCAGCGCGTGCTGGCCGACATCAGCGCGATGGGCACCAACACCATCGACATCTTCCCCGGCAAAGGTTTCGGCGACAGGCAGGCCAACCGCATCCGCACGTTGGTGCCGGCCGATGCCGATGCGCTGGCACAGCTCACCTACGTGGACAGCGTGACGCCATCCGTCAGCACCAGCCTGACGCTGCGGCGCGGCAATGCCGAGGCCTCGGCCAGCGTGACCGGCGTGGGGGACCAGTTTTTCCGCGTCAAGGGCTACACGATGGACAGTGGCATGTCGTTCGACGCCGAGAGCGTGCGCCGCCAGACGCAGGAAGCCGTGATCGACCCCAATGCGCGCGATGCCCTGTTCAAGCCGGGCGAGGACCCGGTGGGGCAGGTGATCTTCCTGGGCAACGTGCCGGTGCGCGTGACGGGCGTGACCAAGGCGCAGGACGGCATGTTCGCCAGCGACAGCCTGAACGTGTGGGTGCCCTACACCACGGCCATGCGTCGGCTGATGGGGCAGAACTACCTGCGCAACGTCACGGTGCGCATCAGCGACGACGTGTCGTCCGTGGCGGCAGAGAAGGGCATCACGCGCCTGCTCACGCAGCGCCATGGCTCGCAGGATTTCTTCGTGCGCAACAGCGACAGCATCCGCCAGACCATCGAGACCACCACGCAGACGCTGACCCTGCTGATCTCGTCGATCGCCGTGATCTCGCTGATCGTGGGCGGCATCGGGGTGATGAACATCATGCTCGTGTCCGTCACGGAGCGTACGCAGGAGATCGGTGTGCGCATGGCCGTCGGGGCGCGGCAGGGCGACATCCTGCGGCAGTTCCTGATCGAGGCGGTACTGGTGTGCCTGCTGGGCGGTATCCTGGGCATCCTGCTGGCCCTGGGCATCGGGCAGATCTTCGACAGGCTGGCTGGAGGCAACTTCAGCATGGTCTACTCGACGACTTCCATCGTGATGGCCTTCGGCGTGTCCAGCCTGATCGGTGTGGTGTTCGGCTTCCTGCCAGCACGCAACGCGGCGCGGCTGGACCCTGTGGAAGCCCTGGCTCGCCCCTGATGGGGCGCACTGGCCGCAGGCCGATGACGACAGACACAACAAGGACATGGACGAGATGAGCACAGCCCCGCAACACCCTTGGGCACGACGCACCCTGGCGGCCAGCGCCGCGCTGGCCTGCCTGCTGCTGACGGCCTGCGCCACCCAGACGGCCGGCCTCAATGCCCCGCAGGCTGGCAATGCGCAGGTGCCTGGCCAGTTCCAGTACGCCGCCGCGCCTGCCGCCACCACCGCGAAGGTCGTGGCGCTGGACGAAGCCTGGTGGAAGGGCTTCAACGACCCGGTGCTGAGCGACCTGATCGACCGGGCCCTGGCCCGCAACACCGATCTGGCCGTGGCGGCGCTGCGTGTGCGCCAGGCCCAGCTGCAATTGCAGCAGTCTGAAAGCGACCGCCTGCCCAGCTTCTCTGGCAACGTGAGCGCCAATGCTTCGCGGCGCATCGGCGAATCGCAGCCCACCACGCGCTCGGCCTCGGCCAGCGTGGGCGCCAGCTGGGAGCTCGATCTGTGGGGCCGCCTGAGCGCCCAGCGCGACGCCGCGCAGTGGGAAGCCGCGGCCACGGAGGAAGACCGCCGCGCCGTGGCCCTGAGCCTGGTGGGCACCACGGCCACCCTGTACTGGCAACTGGCCTATCTGGATCAGCAGGTGGACACGGCCGAGCAGAGCCTGGCCTATGCCCGCAAGACGCTGGACCTGGTGCTGGCCCAGCGCCAGGCAGGCAGCGTCTCCGGCCTGGAAGAGGCCCAGGCCCGCCAGAGCGTGCTGGCCCAGGAGGCCGCCTTGTCCCAACTGGTGCAGCAACGCGTGGTGGTGCGCCAATCGCTGGCCCTGCTGCTCGACGAGCCCTCACAGAACGCCGATGCCGTGCTGCCCAAGCCGCAGTGGCCCGCCACACCCTGGCCCGAACTGTCGCCCGGCCTGCCGGCCGAGGTGCTTTCACGCCGCCCCGATCTGCGCGCGGCCGAGGCCCGCCTGCGCGGCTCCTTCGCCAATGTGGACGTGACCCGCGCGTCTTACTACCCCACGTTCACGCTCAATGGCAGCGTGGGCGGCAGCAGCCAGTCGCTGAGCAATGTGCTGGCCAATCCGGTGGGCACCCTGGGCGCGGCCCTGGCCTTGCCCTTCCTGAACTGGGGCACCATGCAGCGCAACGTGGCCATTTCGCAGGCCCAGGCCGATGCCGCCGTGCTCGATTTCCGCAAGACGCTCTATCAGGCCCTGGCCGACGTGGACACGGCCCTGTCGGCCCAGGCCCAGCTGCAGCGCCAGGCCCAGTCGCAGAATGATCGCCTGGTGCAGGCCCGCAAGGTCGAGCAGCTCACCGAGTTGCGTTATCGTTCCGGGGCTGATCCGCTCAAGACATGGCTGGACGCGCAGGAATCGCGCCGGCAGGCTGAACTGGCCGCGGCCCAGGTGCGCTACAACCAGCTCGACAACTGGGTGGCCCTGGTCCAGGCCCTGGGCGGAGGCACCACGCCACCCGCCGAGAAAGCCCCGTCATGATCACCGTTCACCACCTGGAAACCTCCCGCTCGCAGCGCGTGCTGTGGCTGCTCGAAGAGCTGGGCGTGCCCTACGAGATCAAGTTCTACAAGCGCGATCCGCGCACGAAGCTGGCCCCGCCCGAGCTCAAGAAGATCCACCCGCTGGGCAAGTCGCCCGTGATCACCGATGGTGACCTGGTGGTGGCTGAATCGGCCGCGATCCTGGAATACCTGGTGGACCGCTATGGCGCGCAGGCGCAGGGTGAGGCCGCACAGTTGCTGCCCCATCCCGGCACGCCAGAGCAACTGCAGTGGCGCTTCTGGATGCACTTCGCCGAAGGCTCGCTGATGAACTGGCTGGTGATGAAGCTGGTGTTCATGAGCATCCCTGGGCAGCCCATGCCGTTCTTCGTCAAGCCCATCGCGCGCCAATTGTGCGCCCAGGTGCAGGCCAAGCTGATCGACCCGAACCTGGCCAGCAGCCAGACCTTCATCGAGAACCACCTGAGCACGCACACCTGGTTCGCCGGGGATCGGCTCACGCTGGCTGACTTCCAGATGAGCTTTGCTGTCGAGGCCCTGCTGGCCCGCAGCCATCAGGCGGCGCAGCAATGCCCGCACCTGGTGGCCTACAAGGCGCGCATGGTGGCGCGGCCCGCCTACCAGCGTGGGCTGGCCAAGGGCGGGCCGGTGGTGATGGGTTAAGCATGCAACGCCTGACCATCTCCATCGACGACGAACTGGCCGAGCAGTTCGAGCGCTGGTCCGAACGCAAAGGCTACGACAACCGCTCCGAGGCCTTCCGCGACCTGTTGCGGCGCGAGCTGGGCGATGAGCAGATCCAGTCCGATCCCAGCAGCCCCTGCGTGGCCACCTTGACCTACCTGTACGACCACCA
>CALAKR010000307.1 GCA_937923225.1 uncultured Aquabacterium sp.
GGAACGTCACGAAGCCATCGACCTGCTGCTCAACCCGCCCGAGCTGCACCAGGGGCACGAGAGCCTGCGCGACGCCCTGCGCCAGTTGAGCGATGCCGAGCGCATCACCTCCCGCATCGCGCTGCGCCAGGTGCGCCCGCGCGAACTGGCCGGCTTGCGCGACACCCTGCGGGCTCTGCCCGAACTGCGCCTGCGGGTGCCCGAAGGCAGCCGCCTGCTGGACGATGTGCACGCCAGCCTGCAGCCCGACCCCGCCATCGCCGAGCGCCTGCTGCGCACCGTGGCCGAAACGCCCGCCGTGCTGCTGCGCGATGGCGGCGTGATCGCCACCGGCTTCGATCCCGACCTGGACGAGCTGCGCGCCATCTCGCAGAACTGCGACGCCTTCCTGCTCGATCTGGAGGTGCGTGAGCGCACCCGCACCGGCATCGGCAACCTGCGCGTGCAGTTCAACAAGGTGCATGGCTTCTACATCGAGGTCACGCAGAGCCATGTCGACAAAGTGCCGCTGGACTACCAGCGCCGCCAGACGCTCAAGAACGCCGAGCGCTACATCACGCCCGAGTTGAAGGCCTTCGAGGACAAGGCCTTGTCTGCGCAAGACCGCGCCCTGGCCCGCGAGAAATTCCTGTACGACCAACTGCTGGACGAACTGCAAGGCCACCTGGGCACCCTGGGCTCGCTGGCCCGCGCCCTGGCCAGCCTGGACGCCCTGGCGGCCCTGGCCGAGCGTGCCGCCACCCAGGGCTGGTGCCAGCCCGAGTTCGTCAGCATGCCCTGCATCGAGATCGACAAGGGCCGCCACCCCGTGGTCGAGGCGCGCTTGCTCGAATCCACCGGCGTGGCCTTCATTCCCAACGATTGCCGGCTGGACGCCAACCGCCGCATGCTGATCGTGACCGGCCCCAACATGGGCGGTAAATCGACCTTCATGCGCCAGGTGGCCCTGATCGCGCTGATGGCCTACATGGGCAGCTACGTGCCGGCCAGTGCCTGCCGCCTGGGCCCGATCGACGCCATTCACACCCGCATCGGCGCCGCTGATGACCTGGCCAACGCCCAGTCCACCTTCATGCTGGAGATGACGGAAGCCGCCGCCATCGTGCACACGGCCACCGAGCACTCCCTGGTGCTGATGGACGAGATCGGCCGCGGTACCTCCACCTTCGACGGCCTGGCCCTGGCCGGCGCCATCGCCAGCCACCTGCACGACCGCAACAGGGCCTTCACCCTGTTCGCCACGCACTATTTCGAGCTGACCACACTGCCCGAGAAGCACCCGCGTGCCGCCAACGTGCACGTGGAAGTGGCCGAAGCGGGCGACAACATCGTCTTCCTGCACGAGCTGCAGCACGGCCCCGCCAGCCGCAGCTACGGCGTGCAGGTGGCCCGCCTGGCCGGCATGCCGCCCAGCCTGATCCGCCAGGCCCGTGCCGCGCTCGATACGCTGGAGGCCCAGCAGAAGCAGAGCGACGACCAGATCGACCTGTTCGCCGACATGGGCTCGGCCAGCAGCCAGGGCGCCGGCCTGCCCGATGTCGATACCCTGATCGACCAGGTTGGCGCGCTTTCCCAGGGTAACTTGCACACCACGAGCCCGGCCGAATCGGCCACACTGTCGTTGCTGGCCAGCATTGACCCGGATCAGCTCACCCCACGCGAAGCGCTGGACGCGCTCTACAAACTCAAATCGGTCATCGCATCATGACTTACTGTGTTGCCATGCGGCTCAATGCCGGCCTCGTCTTCCTGTCGGATTCGCGCACGAACGCCGGCATGGACCAGATCAGCACCTTCCGCAAGATGACGGTGTACGAGAACGCCGGTGACCGCGTCCTGGTGCTGCTGTCGGCCGGCAACCTGGCCATTACTCAGGCCGTCAAGCAGTTGCTGGGCAACGAGATCATCGAAGGCCCGGACGGTGATCCAATCACCATCTGGACGGCCAAGAGCCTGTTCGACGTGGCCCGCATCGTGGGCAGCGCGGTGCGCAAGGTCTATGCGCGGGATGCTGATGCCCTCAAGAAGCACGGCATCGACTTCAACTGCAGCCTGATCATCGGCGGCCAGATCAAGGGCGAGCCCATGCGCCTGTTCAGCGTCTACGCCGCGGGCAACTTCGTGGAGGCCGGCATCGATGGCGTGTGCTACTTCCAGATCGGCGAATCCAAGTATGGCAAGCCGGTGATCGACCGCGTGGTCACGCCGCACACGCCGCTGGAAGAGGCGGCCAAGTGCGCGCTGATCTCCATGGATTCCACGCTCAAGTCCAACCTGTCGGTGGGATTGCCGCTGGACTTACTGGTCTACGAAGCCGATGCGCTGAAGGTCGAACGCTTGATCAACATCGACGAGACCAACGCCTATTTCCGCATGATCCGCAGCAGCTGGGGCCAGCGCCTGCGCCAGGTGTTCGACTCCATCCCGGACCCGACCTGGCACGGCGACCAGCCCGACCTGGCTGCAAGCAATGGCCATGCGCAACCGCAGGCCATGAACCCGCTGAGCAAGATCGCCGCCCCTCAGGGCTGACAGGCGGGCAGGGCACCTGCCCGCCACCCTCAATGCGCTCAGGGCAGGATGACCAGGCCCTTGACGTCGATCTCGGGGCTGGACATGAATTCCTTCTCCACCTCGCCCGTGATCTGCACCTTGGTCTTCTCGCTGATCGGCGTGGGCGGGAAGTACTTGGCGTCCACCTCGACGCGGATCTCGGCGCTCCCGTCC
>CALAKR010000308.1 GCA_937923225.1 uncultured Aquabacterium sp.
TCAAGCTGCTGCTGGAAGCCGGCGAGATCGAGGTGGTGAGTCTGCCGGGCGAGAACCCGCGCTACGAGCCCGCCCACCGTGATCACCATCATCACTTTCAGTGCGATGTCTGCCGACGGGTGTTCGACGTGCATCAATGCCCTGGTGACCTGAAGAGCCTGGCCCCCAAGGGGTTCAAGGTGCATCGGCATGAGCTGACCTTGTACGGCCTGTGCAAGGAGTGCGTCACATCCAAGCGCGGCACCGCGTCTGCCTGAGCCCGGCACAAGCCCCCAAGCCAGCCACGGGAGTGGCGTATCCATCTCACAAGGTTTTCCACCTGAATGAATGCCATTATCGATAATGACTTCTCATTATCGTGAGTTTCTTGCAAAATGACCGTGCTGCTTCGGTGGCGTGCGCCCGTACTGTCGCGCGCGCACAACCAGGAGATGATCTTGAAAATGATGACAACAGCCGTGGCGGTCGCGGCATTGGCGGCGGTGGCGGTCCAGGCCCAGGCTGCAGAAGGTTCGCGCTGGAGCGAAGGCATTGGCTTCTACATTGGCGTGGACAGCCTGGCCAATGCCACCGGCACGTTCGCCGGCCTGGCCAATCCCAACGCCAACCGCCTGACCATGCTGTTCGACCACGGCAACCATTTCCACGGCATCGGCGCCTACAGCTACAGCGGCACAGCCGCTGCGCCCGTGACGCTGCCTACCAACAGCAACAACCGCATCCCCGAGACCTACGCCCGTACCAACCCCGACAACCAGGCGCTGGCACTGACGGCCGGCACGGGTGCCTTCGCCGGCAAGCTGGTCAGCGCGGTGCAGTCGTCTGGTGTCAACCATGAATACGGCCACCTGGGCGCAGCCTCCATCCAGTCGCTGGTGGGCCTGAGCCCTGAGGCGGATGTGCTGTATGGCTCTAGCAGCGGCCGCTACAGCCAGGTCTACGACGGCGTGCTGGTCGGCCTCAAGCTCGAATCGGCCACCGCTGGCCTGAAGGTGGCTGCCAATGGCGATCTGGACCTGTTCGACACCTCCAATGTGGCGGTGCTGGGTGATGGAAATTCGTTCAGCTTCCTGCCCACGTTCTACGTGGATGCAGGCGCGGCGGCCGGTACCTACACGGCGCAGTTCTCGCTGGTTAACCTGGGCACCAACCAGTCCGTGCTCAACAGCGGCACGTTCTACATCGACTTCGCCGTGGCGGCCGTGCCCGAGCCGGGCACCTGGGCGCTGATGGTGGCCGGTCTGGCGACGGTGGGCGCCGTGGCTCGTCGTCGCCAGAAGGCTGCCTGAGGCTTGAAGGCTTCAGTCGCGGAAGGCCGACAGGCCTTCTTTCAGTAGGGATTCGATGGCGCCACGAAGTGGATGCGCTGCACGCCGAGTTCGTCGGTGGCCGTGAGGCGGCCCTGCAGCCACTGCGCGCCCCAATCGGCCTTGGCAGGCAGTGTCCACGTCAGGCGGGCGCCGGTGGCAGCCGGGTCCAGGAAGGCGCGGCGGCGGATGGTTTCCGTGCCGCCGGTGGCGACCAGGTCCGTGCGCTGCAGGCTCAGATCGGCCTGCAAGGCCTTGGTGCCGCTTGTACCCAGCCACGGCCAGTCGATCAGCAGGGCCTGGCCGGTGTTGCCCATCAACTGGGCGAACTGCGGCTGGCTGGCCGGGGCGCTGGCCAGATCGAATCGCGCGAAGGCCTGGCGTGCTGCGGCCCCCGTGGCAACGCCCGAGGCCAGCGGCTCTGGCGGCAGTGTCACGGTCTGCGATGCGATCAACTGCCCCTGGCCATCGAGCAGGTCGAACACCAGCGAGGCGCCGCCCCGCATGCCTTGCCAGGCCACGGTGCAGTCCGTGGGCTCAATGGCCTGCGCGCACCAGCCCCAGGGCAGGCCGGCCCAGCCAGTGCCTTCGTCAATCGCCAGCGTCCAGTGCTCGAAGGCCGGGCCGTTGACGGTGTAGCCGGGCGCCACCAGGTCGATGCCACCTGAAGGCAGGGCGCCGCCGCGCACGCGCACCGTGGCCACGCTGGGCGCGATCTCACGCGCATCGACCTCGAACACCAGGTAGTGGCGCGTGGCGCTGCTGGGCGTGCCGACCACGCGGCTGTGCTGGGCCGCGGCCTGGCGTTGTGCCGCCAGCGTGCCGGTGCTCTGGAAGATGCCCAGGCCGCCAAAGGCGGTCTCGAGCGGGTCGCCGAAATCCAGGGTGCCGCCGGCCGGCAGGCCCGCTTGGCCGCCGGGGGCGCTGCACCAGGTGCCCGACAGCAGCCCCCGCGCATCGTCGCTGCAGGCTGCGCCGAACTGGCTTTGCAAGGCCAGCGCCGTGGCATTGGCCGGGCCCAGCACCAGGGCGTGGCGCACCTGGATGCTGGCTTTGTCGCCATTGCCGCGCAGGCGCCAGCCGGTGCCATCCTTCACCAGGCGCATGCTCACGCTGCGTGTGCCCAGGGCGCCGCGGGCCTGCACCTTGAAGCGCACCCGCGCCTCTGTGGCGCCGGCGTGTTCCAGTACCAGGGCGTCGCCCCAGCGTGCACCCACCAGGCTGTAGCCTCCGTCGTCCGCCGCGTCCTGGCGCTGGAGCACCAACTGGATGTAGGCTATGGCATCCAGGCCTGAATGCAGGAAATCCGCGGCCAGGTAGGGGGCCAGCGCGTTGGCCGCTGGCACACCTTGGGCGAACAGGGCGGTCAGTGAGTCCAGCAGTGAGGTGAGGTCTGCCGTGGTCTGCGTGAGGGTCTGCTGCCAGTTGCCCACCGGCCCGGCCAGGGCGGGCAGCACGCCGGGCGAGGGCGCGGCAGGGTCGTACATGCGAGTCTGGCCGGCGTTGGCGCCGGCCTTCCAGGCCACCGTCCAGCCGCCTTGCGCGGGCTCGATCTGGATCAGGTCCAAGGCGGCATCCAGGCCCGTGCCATCGGCCGTGAACACCGTGCTGCGCAGGTCGATCCCGGCTGGCACGGCGCTGGCATCCAGCACCGGCTGCACCAGCGATTGCACGCGCGTTTCGGCATCGCGCAGGGCGCGCCGGGTCACGCGGGGCCAGTCAATGGCGCCACGGGCCAGCAGCGTGCGGGGGGCGGCGCCCAGCACATCGGCGGTGATCAGGGTGCTCAGCGGCGTGAGGTTCAATGCGCGGCGGCCCGCCTGCACTTCTTCGGCGCTCATCACGCCATAGAGCACCAGCGGCTCACCGGCGACCTGGGTGATCAGCTCCACCAGCAGCGCCTTCTGAGGGCGTGGCCCCGGGCTGTTGAGGTCGATCCTGAATTGCCCGGCGCTGTTCGTGCTGGCACTGGTCACCAGCCCGGTATCGGCATAGACGTTCACGCGGGCATGGGTCAGCGGGCGCCCGATGGCGGCCACGCCGGTGACGATGCCTGGTGCGCAACTGGCACAGGCGGGCGCATCGGCATCACCAGCCTGCGCGTCGATCACCTGGGTGCGTCCGCCGCCATCACCACCGCCGCAGGCGCTCAGCAAGGCGGTGCAGGTGGCCAAGGCCACCAGGGGCGCCAGGGCAAGCCGGGAACTTGCCCATGTGTGCACAGTGTCAGTCACAGTGAAACCTCCATGCCCAGCTGGACGATACGGCCCGGCTCGGGGGCATAGTTGCGCAGGAACGATGTGCTGTTGCGCACCTGCTGGTTGGTGAGGTTGCGCGCCAGCACGAACCAGCTCAGGCGCTGCCCCTGGCTCAGGCGCACGGTGTGGCGCAGCGAGCCGTGCAGCTGGAACCAGCCGTCGGTGTCGGTTTCGTTCTCGCCGGGGCGCTTTTGCGCCAGGGCGTGCAGGGCGTGCAGGGCATGCAGTTCGGCTGTGGTCGATGGCCATTCAAAGGCCAGGCGCAGGCCCACGCGCTGCGGCGGCAGGCGGGGCAGGTCACCGCCGCACACCAGGCGGCCACGCACGCCGTCGGAGGTGAGGGCCACGCGGCCACGCAGTCCGGTGCCGTCGTCTGCAGGGCGCCATTGCCATGGGCGCGATAGTTCAAGCTCGTAGCCATGCAGCCTGGCCGCGGCCTGCTCGTACTGGGTCACGGGCAGGCACAGGTCCAGCCGGGCACATTCGAAGCGCACCCCGCCGATGTCGGTGTTGTGGTAGCGGCCCGTGCTGCGCTGGTAGATGTAGTTGCTGCTGTCGTAGCGGTACACATGGGCATCGAGCGTCACGCCAGCCCAGGTCTGCGTCACGCCCAGGTCCCAGCCGCGCAGCGTCTCCACGCCCATCGATTCGCGGCCCAGGTCATAGGTGCGGGTGGCCATGTGGGGGCCGTCGGCGTAGAGCTCCTGGAGGTCTGGCGCGCGGCTGACCATCCAGCGCGTCAAGGTGATGTCGCCATGGCCGATGTCGCGCTTGGCCGAGGCAGACCAGCTGCCCGGGCGCAGGCGCCGTTCGGGTGGCACCTTGATCACCTGTTCGCCGTCTCGGGCCAGGCGGTAGCGGTCGGGGCGGTAGGCCACGTACTCGATGCGCCCGCCCACTTCGAGGTGCCAGGGGCCATCCTGCCAGCTCTGCACCGCGAACAGCGCGGCCTGGCGGGCCTGCACCTCGGGCGCGAAGGCCTCTGCGCCCAGGGCGGAGAACTGGCGCTGGCTGGTGTGCACGCCGATGCTGCCGGTGGTTTGCCCAGGCAGGCTGGGCACCAGCGTCTGCAGCAGAGTGTGCTCCAGCTCCAGCTGCAGCTCGTTCACACGGTTGACGAAGGTGGTGGCCACCACGCCGGATTCCAGCTCGTCGTGCTCGTAATCGGTGTGCGCGGTGCGTAGCTTGAGTTTTTGCAGATAGTCGCCTGGCAGGTCGAACTCGCCGCGCAGATCGAGGCGGTGCTGCCGGGCGTCGATGCGCACGCGCTCTCCGGCATGGTCGATCTGCGTGCCGCCATGGCTGTGCGAGTGGCCGCCGGGCGGAATGCCGTAGTTCTGGCTCAGGGTCGACAGGGACAGGCCCAGCCAGCCCGCTTCGCCCAGCCAGCTCGCGCCCAAGGCGCCGCCGCCGCTACGGGCGTCGGTGTTGGGCACGTGGCCGCGGCTGTTGCTGGTGGGGCCCAGCCCGAACTGCTGGCGGATGGCGGCTTCGTCCTGTGCCCAGCCCGGTATGGTGGTGTCGTTCTGGTTACGGCCGTGCACGTCCACATGCCAGGCCACGGCGTTACCCAGGCGGCCATCCAGCTTGGCCACGGCGCTGCGCCCTTCCATGCCGCCGCGCACATCACCCTTGAAGCGTGTGCGGCTGGGCAGGGTGGTGGGGATGCGGCCGTCTTCGATCTCGACCGCGCCGCCCAGTGCACCCCCGCCGAAACGCACGGCGGCAGGGCCCTTCCACACCGTGATGCTTTCAGCCAGCAGGGGCTCGGTCATCACCGCGTGGTCGGCGCTGATGGCGGAGGCATCGTTGGTGCCGGCGCCGCCCACCAGGGTGCGCACGCGCGCACCGCTCAGGCCTCGGATCACGGGCAGGCCCACGTTGGCGCCGAAGCTCGCGTTGGCCACACCGAGTTCGTCTTGCAGCGTGGCGCCCAAGGTGCTGGCGGCACGATGGCGCAGCGCGGCCCCGCTCAGGGTGGTGGTGGGTTCGGGCGTGGGCTGGCTGGCTTCTTCACGCTTGGCCTGCACGGACACGTTGGGCAGGGCCGCGTTCTGTTGTTGGGCTGGGGTTGGGGTTTCAGGCGCGGCAGATTCCTGGGCGCGCGCCTGCATCACGGACAGCCACACGGCACACAGCAGCACCCCTTGGGTAAGGGGGGTAAGCAGAAATGGCACGTGCGACATGTTGTGCTTGCAATTGATGTTGATACATCATTATCAACTAAGATGTGAGAAATCAACGATCCGCATTGCCCTCATTCACGGGGCGCACTCCTTTTCACTGACAGACCTCTTGGAGAAACCAGCATGAAATCTTTCACCTTGTCCCATGTCGTCGGCGGCGGCCTGCTTGCCCTGGCGGCCACCTTCAGCGCTCCCGTGCTGGCCCAGCACCTGCACGAAGGCGACATCGAGATCGGCGTCAGCAATGGCGTTCTTCAGGTCTCGGGCGATGCGCATACGCACGGCATCACGGGTTATTCCATTTTTGAAGCCGATCTGGGCGATTTCGCCGGCGGACCCTACAGCACGGACGATCCTGGCTATGACAGCGAGCCTGGCACGTTCGCTGCGGGCAGCATCATCAATTACACTGCCCTGGGCAGTTTGAGTTTCTGGAATGGCACGACCTGGGCTGCTGCCGCCAACAACGTGTCGCTGCGACTGTCTGGCAACCTCGGTGAAGAAACGTCCTGGACATCCACCGGTATCTCGGGTGATGTCACTGGCCTGCTGGGCCAGGCTGGCAGCAACGGTCAGATCCACGAGCACCTGGAAATGACCGCTGTGGGCGCAGGCCGCACTGCAGTGGGTGCCTACCTGATCCAGCTGCAGTTGACGGGCGATGGCTATGGCGCCTCCAACCCCTTCTACGTGGCGATCAACCGCGGCCTGGATGCCGCGACCTTCGAGACGGCTGTGCATGCGCTGACCTCGCCAGTGCCCGAACCTTCGACCTGGATGCTGCTGCTGGCCGGCCTGGGCGCCGTTGGCGTGATGACCCGTCAGCGCAAGGCGTCTGCCGCAGTCTGACGATCCATCCGCATCCGCTGCCTTGAGGAGGCGCCGTACATGGGCGCCTCTTTCTTCCATTTGTGCCTAGCCATGCGCGCCATCGCTTCCTGTCCTGTCTTTCGCCCGGCTCGAGGTCTCACGGCCTGCGTGCTCGCTTCCGTGGCGGGCCTGTGGGCTCCGCTGGCCTGGGCCGTACATTTCGACATCGAACTGCGCACTGATCCTGGCCCGGTGCCCGGGGCGCGCATCACCACGGATTTTTATGGCGATCTGACCGAATGGGCTGGCAACTTGCCCATCGATGGCGAGACGGGCCAGAAGATCTACCCGGGCTACTTCAGTGACCTGGAAGGCGGCCCCTACCTGACGGATGATCCGGGCTTCCAGGCCTTTGCCGGCACTTTTGTACGGGGTGAGTTGGTGGCCTACCGTGCCCTGGGCACCTTGCGCTGGTGGAACCCGGCTACGGGGCGCTGGGGTGCCGCGCCGCAGGGCATCGAGGTGGTGCTGTACGGCAACATCCCCATCGAGGTCGAGATTGGCTACGACACCGATCCCGCTGCCTGGGCCGAGCAGTACGCCTACTACAGCGGCGGCACGCGCTACCACGCCACGGGCGTGAGCGGCCCCTTGTCGGCCTTCATCGACGATGCCAAGACGGGCGGGAGCTTCCATGCCCACCTGGATTGGAAGATCACCGCGCCCGCCGGAGCGTTGCCCAATGTGGGCGCCTACATGGTGACACTGCAGTTCTGGTCTTCGGCGCAGGCGGGAGGGCAGCAGAAGTACCTGCCTTCGAGGCCAGTGCAGATCATCTTCGAGCGTGGCATTTCCGAGGCGCAGATGCGCACGGCGATCCAGGCGCGCAT
>CALAKR010000309.1 GCA_937923225.1 uncultured Aquabacterium sp.
TTCGACGGGGGAAGGTCGAGGGCGCTCGTCATGGTCGCAAGCATAGCGCTACCATGGGCCCATGAAAGTCGCCGCCCTGCAGATGGTGTCCACGCCCGACGTGGACGAGAACCTGGCTACCGCCCGCCGCCTGATCGCCCAGGCCGCGCAGGCCGGCGCCGAGCTGGTCGCCCTGCCCGAGTACTTCTGCCTGATGGGCCTGCGCGACGGCGACAAGCTGCGCATCGCCGAAGACCTGGCTGACGACGCCTTGAGCAGCACCAACACGCCCATCCAGACCACACTGGCCCAGGCCGCGCGCGAGCACGGCGTGTGGGTGATCGGCGGCACCCTGCCCCTGCGCAGCCCCAAGGCCGACCGCGTCTACAACAGCCTGATGGTCTATGACCCCCAAGGCAAGCAGGCCGCGCGCTACGACAAGATCCATCTGTTCTGCTTCGACGACGGCGAGCGCCGCTACGACGAGGCCGCCACGCTCACCCCAGGCGACACGCCTGTGGCCTTCACCGCCACCGACCGCGCCGGCCAGGCCTGGCGCGTGGGTCTGGGCATCTGCTACGACCTGCGCTTTCCGGAGCTGTTCCGCCAGCTCACCCGCACAGAGCCCTGCGACCTGATCGTGCTGCCCGCCGCCTTCACCCACACCACGGGCCAAGCGCACTGGGAACTGCTGCTGCGCACCCGCGCGGTGGAAAACCTGTGCCACGTGCTGGCGCCGGCCCAGGGTGGCACGCACGCCAGCGGGCGGCGCACCTTCGGGCACTCCATCGCCATCGACCCGTGGGGGCAGGTGCTGGCCGTGCAGCCCGAGGGCGAAGGCGTCGTGCTGGCCACGCTGGACCGCGAGCACCAGGCCACGCTGCGCAGCCAACTGCCCGCCTTGACACACCGCGTGCTGGGCTGAGCCCCCGGGCTAGACAGCACCGGGGCTGATCACACAACGTTCAGTTTCCGGCCACAGATGCCCGCAAAACAACTGGGAATCATTATCATTCCCGATGTTGGCGAGCACCGCCTCGCGTCACTGCCCCGGATCCTATGACTCCCACCTCCCTGCGCCGATGGGCGTGGGTGCACACCTGGTCCAGCCTGGTGTGCACCATCTTCATGCTGCTGCTGTGCCTGACCGGCCTGCCGCTGATCTTCCACCACGAGATCGAGCACCTGCTGGGTGATGCGGTCGAGGCCCCGACCATGTCCGCGGGCACGCCGCGCGCCAGCCTGGACAAGGTGATCGAGACCGCCAAGGCCCGCCAGCCCGGCAAGGTGGTGCAGTTCATCTCGCGCGAGGAAGACGACGACACCATCTGGTACGTGACCCTCAACGACACGCCGCTGGCCAACGAGGGCTTCAAGTCCGTGGCGGTGGACGCGCGCACGGGCCAGGTGCTGGCCGAGCCCAAGGTGGGCGAAGGCTTCATCTACCTGATGTTCCGCCTGCACGTGGATTTGTTCGCCGGCCTGCCGGGCAAGCTTTTCCTGGGGCTGATGGGGCTGCTGCTGGTGGCGGCCATCGTGTCTGGCGTGGTGCTGTACGCGCCCTTCATGCGCAAGCTGGATTTCGGCGCGGTGCGGCGCGACCGCTCCACCCGCGTGCGCTGGCTGGATCTGCACAACCTGCTGGGCATCGTCACCGTGGTGTGGGCGCTGGTGGTGGGCTTCACCGGCGTGATCAATACCTGGGCCGACCTGATGGTGAAGTTCTACCAGTACCAGGAGCTGGGCGCGATGACGGCCAAGTACCAAGGCCAGTCCGTGCCCAAGGTGCTGGGCTCGCTGCAGCAATCGGTCGAGCACTCGCAGGCGCTGGAGCCGGACATGACGCTGTCCTTCGTGGCCTTCCCAGGTACGGCTTTTTCCAGCCCGCACCACTACGCCATCTTCATGCGCGGGCATGAGCCGCTCACCTCGCGCCTGGTCAAGCCGGTGCTGGTCGATGCGGTGACCAGCCAGATCACCGACAGCCGCGAGCTGCCCTGGTACCTCACGGCCCTGCTGGTGTCGCAGCCGCTGCACTTCGGCGACTACGGCGGCATGCCGCTCAAGGTGGTGTGGGCGCTGCTGGACATCGCCACCATCGTGGTGCTGGGCAGCGGCCTGTACCTGTGGATCGCGCGCAAGCGGGCCAGCAAGCGCCCATCGGCGCTGCATGCGCCGGCCGATGCCGACGCAACGGCCACGCAGGCCACGACGGGAGCCACACCATGAGCCGCGCCGAACAACGCCACGCGCTGCACCAGGAGACTCGCCGCAGCGGCAAGCACTACAGCCTGTGGCAGGTGTTCCGCTGGCCGCTGCTGATCGGCGTGGCCAGTGGCGCCGGCTTGGTGTCGGCGCTGCTGGCCGATGGCGTGTGGGACGCGGTGTCGTGGGCGCTGCTGTCGCTGCCGCTGCTGGTGGCGCTGTGGTTCATCGGGCGCAAGGGCTGATCCGCGCCCCACGCGTCAGAACGAACGCGCGAGCGTGGCCGACACCATCAGCGCACGGCCCGGCGCCGACTCGAAGTAGCGCCGGTTGCCTTCGTTGACGATGACCGAGCCCACATAGGCCGTGTCACGCAGGTTGTCGATGCGCGCCAGCGTGTCCAGCCGCCAGGCCTGATCGCCCTGCCCCCACACCTGGCGCCAGCCGGCGCGCAAGGCCCACACGGTGGACGCCGGCGCGTACGCGTCGTTGACATCGTTGGCCCACAGGCGGGCGCTGTGACGCAGCTCCAGCGCGCCATGCCAGCCGGTGGCGGCCGGCCGCCACGCCAGTTCGGCATAGGCGGTGCGGCGCGGCACGCCGGGCAGGTCGTTGCCGGCACCCACCTGCGTGCTGGTGCTCACGCCGCTGGCCACGGCCACGGAGTTGAAGGCGTCGAGGTAACGGGCCCGCGTGAGCGTGAGCGCCGCGTAGGTGCTCCAGGCCGGCGTGATGGCCAAGCGCGAAGAAGCCTCCACCCCGTCACGCCGTGTGCGGCCCACGTTCTGGAAGGTGGAGCGCCCGCCCTCGTTGCGCGCCACGGCGATCTCGTCGTTGGTGTCGATGGTGAACACGGCCACGTCCAGAGTGGCACGCGGCAGCGGGCGGCTCTTCAGGCCGATCTCGAGGTGCTGCGCGCGGCTGGCCTTGAGCCCCCGGTTCCAGCCCGGCTCGGTGCCGGCATTGCTGCGGTAGGCCACCTCGTTGAGCGTGGGCGTCTCGAAGCTGCGGCCCGCGCTGGCGTACAGGTGCAGCGCCGGTGAAGGCTTCCACATCACCGAGGCCAACGGCGTGGTGGCCTCGAAGGCCATCGCGCCGCTGTCATCGCCATTGCCCGGCACGATGTAGTGGTCGCGGGAGGTGAAGCGCACGCGGCTGTGGCGCAGCCCGGCTCCCACCGACCACTGCTCGGCCACGGCCCAGTCGGCCTGCAGGTACTGGTCGCTGTTGCGCGCGCGGTTGTCTTCGTCACGGCGCAGGGCACCCACCACGCCCAGCGTGCTGCCCACGAAGTTCTGGTAGCCCTGGCGCTGCTCCTGCACCTGGTCGATGCTGGCGCCACCGGTGAGCGTGAAGGGCCGTTCGGCCAGCAGCGTGCGCCAGGTGTAGCGGGCATCGAGCCCCTGGTAGTCGCGGCTGAAATCGATGACGCCGCCCGGGTGGCGGGGCGGCGTCTGCGCGCCGGCCGGGATGGACTGGAACTGGCGCACCTGGCGGCGCCCGCCATAGACCATCAGCCGCAGCGTGTCCTCGCCCGTAGCCCCAGCTGCGCCCACCGGGCGTTCGTAAACCAAACCCAACTGGCTGTTGGCGATGTCCTTGCGCGCGTCGTAGGCCGTGGCAGCCGCATCGGCCTGGCGCGGGTTGGCGGCCAGTTGCGCCGCCGTCAGGCCCAGCGGATCCTGCACGCCCGGCATGTCCAGGTGGCTGCCCACCAGCGTCAGGGTGGCGCGGCCGGGCAGATCCCAGCGCAGCTTGGCATTGGCCTGCTCGCGCCGGGCCGCACTGTGGTCGCGCCAGCCATCGGTGTCGAAACGGCTGATGTTGACCATGTAGTTGAGCGCGCCACTCTGCCCGCCCAGCTTGAACTGGCCGCGCCGCAGCCCATCGGGGCCGGCCGCCAGCCCCAGGGACACTTCGGGCGTGGGCGGCCCGTCTTCCGTGAAGACCTGGATCACGCCACCGGCGGCATTGCCGTACAGCGCCGAGGCCGGCCCGCGCAGCACCTCGATGCGCTCGGCCGAGCCCAGGTCGAACGAGGCGCTCTGGCCCTGCCCGTCGGGCATGGTGGCCGGGATGCCGTCGGCGTACAGGCGCACCCCGCGCACCCCGAAGGTGGAGCGGGCCCCGAAACCCCGGCTGGAGATCTGCAGATCCTGCGCGTAGTTCTGCCGGTTCAGCACGCCCAGGCCCGGCACGCGCTGCAAGGCTTCGGACAGGTTGATCTGAGGCCCCATCTGCCGCAGCGTGGCCGCATCCACCGTGTCGATCGAGGCGGCCACGTCGCGGCGCGCCTCCGGCGTGCGGGTGGCGCTGACGACCACCTCGGGCAAGGCTGCCATGGCCTCAGCCTGCGGGCCCGTTTGCGCCCCCACCGCAGCGGGCAAAAGCGCCACGCAACAAATGATTGGGGTTTTACGACGATGGATTAACGCCATCCAAGGGATTTCCACAAACAATCTGACACCAGGAAAGTTCACAATCAATGTCGATGTGATCACCAGCGTGATCAATTGATGCGATGCCGCACGCTTGGCCAGGAGTCTGTCAGGCCTGCCAATGACCTTGCCCACGACGGGTCACCCTTTGAGCATCCATCCGGCAGGGCACGCGCCCCGCCACCAGTTTCATGCGTCGCCTTGTGCGGCGTCTCCTCGGGCGTGCAAGCGCCCAGTTTCAACGCCGGGCTTGCCCGGCGTTTTTTTGCCTGCGCACAACGGCACGCCCCTGCGTGAAACCCTCCCACTGTCAGGCACTCGACACTCGGGCGGCCAGCTTGCGGCCATCATGGCGCGGGCAGTACCAACTGCCCGACGCACACCACCTGGGAGCCCCGCACCATGAGCACGACGCGCCGCCGCCTGCTGACAGGCCTGACTGCTTCCGCCGCCACCGCGGCCTCTGGCCTGCTGGCCACCCGCCCGGCCGAGGCCGCCACGGGCCCCGCGGCCAGCGGGCACCACGACACCGATGTGGTCGTGATCGGCGCGGGCTATTCGGGCCTGGCCTGCGCCCGCGCCCTGGCAGCGGCCGGTCGCCAGGTGCTGGTGCTCGAAGCGCGTGACCGTGTCGGCGGGCGCTGCCTGAACCAGACACTGCCCGCGCCCTTCGGCAATTACGTGGTCGAAGGCGGCGCCGAGTTCATCGGCCCGGGCCAGACG
>CALAKR010000310.1 GCA_937923225.1 uncultured Aquabacterium sp.
CAAGATCCTGGACACCTTCCGCCAGCGTGCGCGCCGGCGTGAACGGGCCCTGGAGGGGGATGCCTCGGCGAACGAGCCTGACATCCAGGGCCACTTTGACGACACCGGCCACTGGGCGCAAGAGACCAAGCCCGCAGAATGGGGCAATCCTGAGCACGCCCTGGCCTCGCGCCAGTTCTGGGTGGTGTTCGAGGCCTGCCTGACCCGCTTGCCCGAGGTGCCGGCACGCGCCTTCATGATGCGTGAGCTGATGGGCCTGGAGACGGCGGACATCTGCGGCGAGCTGGGCATCACGGCCAACCACTGCGGTGTGCTGATGCACCGTGCGCGCCTGGGGCTGCGCGCCTGTCTGGGCGAGCGTTGGTTCGCCGGTGAAGGAGCCGCCGCATGAAATGCATCGATGCCACCCGCCTGGCCTCCGAATCACAAGACCGTGAACTCGGCCTGGCCGAGCGCACCTCGCTGCAGATGCATCTGGTCATCTGCGCGGGTTGCCGGCGTTTCAATGCGCAGTTGGGCGTGCTGCGTCAGGCCTTGCGCCGCGTGGACGCCTTGTCCGAGGACGGCCTGGCGCCAGAGCAACAAGACATCGACAAGGGCGAACCGCCGCCTTGAGCGGCGTCCAAGGCGCGTTCAGAACCTGGGCAGATCCGCCAGCGCCCTGTCCAGGCTGGCCGTGCGGCGTACACCGCGAAGTTCGCCGCAACGCGCCAGCATGGGCACCGTCTTGCCGGGGTTCAGCAGACCCTTGGGATCGAACGCCGCCTTGAAGGCCAGCATCTGTTCGCGCTCCTCGTCGCTGAACTGCACACACATCGCGTCGAGCTTTTCGATGCCCACGCCGTGCTCGCCCGTGATCGTGCCGCCCAGGTCCACCGCCGTGCGCAGGATGTCGTTGCCGAAAGCCTCGGCGCGCTGCAGCTGCCCCGTCTGGTTCGCATCGAACAGGATCAATGGGTGCAGATTGCCGTCGCCCGCGTGGAACACGTTCACGCAGCGCAGCCCGTGCGAGGCCTGCATCGCCTCGATGGCTTCAAGCATGGTGGCCAGCGCCTTGCGCGGGATCGATGCGTCCATGCACAGGTAATCCGCGCTGATGCGGCCCGTGGCCGGGAAGGCGTTCTTGCGCCCGCTCCAGAAGCGCAGGCGCTGGGCCTCGTCCTGGCTCAGGTCGCAGCGCGTGGCGCCGGCCTGGATCAGCACCTCGCGCAGGCGGGCGATCTCTTCTTCCACTTCCTCCGGTGTGCCATCGCTTTCCACCAGCAGGATGGCGGCGGCCTCCAGGTCGTACCCCGCCTTGACGAAGTCTTCCACGGCCTGCGTCATCGGGCCGTCCATCATCTCCAGCCCGGCGGGGATCAGGCCGGCGCCGATGATGGCGGCCACCGCGTCACCGGCCTTGCGTACATCGTCGAAGCTGGCCAGCAGGCAGCGCGCCACCTGCGGCTTGGGCAACAGGCGCACCGTCACCTCGGTGACCACGCCCAGCAGCCCCTCGCTGCCGATGAAGGCGGCCAGCAGGTCCAGGCCCGGCGCGTCCATCGCTTCGCTGCCCAGGGCCACGGGCTCGCCCTCGACCGTGAAGCCGCGCACGCGCAGCACGTTGTGCACCGTCAGGCCGTATTTCAGGCAATGCACGCCGCCGGCGTTCTCGGCCACGTTGCCCCCGATGGTGCAGGCGATCTGGCTGCTCGGATCCGGCGCGTAGTACAGCTTGTGTGGTGCAGCCGCCTCGCTGATGGCCAGGTTGCGCACGCCGCACTGCACGATGGCCGTGCGCGCCAGCGGATCGATGTGGACCACCTTGTCCAGCCGGGCGAGCGACAGCGTCACGCCATCGGCATGGGGCAAGGCGCCGCCAGAGAGGCCCGTGCCCGCACCGCGCGCCACCACGGGCACGCCCAGCGCATGGCAGGCCTTGAGCACGGCCCCAACCTGTTCATGGGTTTCGGGCAAGGCCACCACCAGGGGGCGCTGCCGGTAGGCGCTCAGGCCATCGCACTCGAACGGGGTGACGGCCTCGTCGTGCCACAGCAGGCTGCGGTCGGGCAGCACCTGTCGCAAGGCCGCCAGCACGTCCTTCTGGCGTTGTACTCGAACCACGTTGATGTCCATGACGACACTGTAGCGGCATGGGGCGACCGGTGTGGTGGCCGGGTCACACGGGGATCACCGCAGGAAGCTCACAGCAGGGTAATGTCCTCGATGCGGCGCATCAGGGCGATGTCGGCCGCGTCGATCACCTGGGTGGCGCCCTGCTCGGGGAAGCGGTAGTGGCGGCCGGTGGCCGACGAGCGCACGCTGAGCGAATGCGGGCCGTCGTAGCGCGCCAGGGCCTGACGCAGCACCGGGGTGGACGGCGTGCGCCCTGCGGACGCGGTGCGGGTGGGCGAGGCCGCCGCAGCCGAGAGCGGCGTGGGCGTGGCGGGCTGGTGAGCGCCGGGATCATTGGCGCTGTGCAGGCCTGCGAGGGGGCGCGACATCCAGCTCGTGGCTGCGGGCCGGGGCGTCACGAGGCCACCCGAAAAGGGCGGCGGTGGCGTCCAGCGCACCGCCCTGGACAGGCCGGGGGGCGATTCGTGCAGCGGATCCGTGAAGGGAATGGGCCGGCAGCGGGAAGATGAGCGAGCAATCATGGCGCAACCTCGAAGGACAAGCACAACGGTTGCGCAGTGTGGACAACTGCACAGTGTTTGCCCATCCCCATCGAGGGGCCCCCAAAAGGGGGTATCGCCTTGGCGGTTCGTGAAACCTCAGGGCTTCGGTGGGGCCTTGCGTGCGGTGGCGGGCTTAGCTGCCCGGGCCTTGCCACTGGGGTTGGGGCGCCGGCTGGCAGGTTTGGCGGAGGCGGGGGCAGGCGCCTCGGGGGGCGCAGGACGCGCCGTGGCCGACATCGCCTCCTGGCCGGCCTGTACCGCCTGGGAGGCCATGTTGGAGAACTGCTCGGTCAGGGTGCTCCACCACTGCATCGGGTTCACGCCCGGGGGCGGTGTGGGCGCATCAGCGGCAGGGGCGTCCGAACCGTCGTCGGCACCGGCTGCGGCATCTTCGCCAGCTCCTGTCGGTGAAGCCTTGGCTGCAGGGGCGGCAGTCGGCGTTGGCGATGCGGGTGGCGTGGCTTGCGCCTGCAGCGACTCCCTCAAGGCATCGAGCGGCACCTTCATGCCCTGCAGCGTCTGCAAGGTCATGCGCTGCACTTCCAGCGTCTGGATGGTCATGCCGATCATGCGGGCGTTCTGCTCCAGCCAGAACTGCACGGTCTTGAGATCCTGGATGCGCTTGTCCAGCTCTTCCGGATCCAGCGTGGGCATGGTCCAGGCCGCACCCGTGCCGGCGGCGCTGCCGCCCAGGTGGGGCAGGGCGCTGGAGGCCGCCTTCATCCAATCCTGGAAGAAGCCCAGGCCGGCGGCGCTCAGCCCGGCGAAGGGGTTGTTGTCCGAGGCCTGGCCGGAGGGATCGGGGCTGGAGGGACGCGTGGGCATGGTGGACTCCTGTGGCGATGCCTGGGTGAACAGGCCGCCACTGCTTGAGGCGGCCCGTGAAGGGCTCGACCCATTGTGCCGCGAGATGCTGGGTCATGTCGCCCGTGGCGGATGGCCCGTCGATGCCCCGCATAATCGAGTGCTTGACCATGCAACGCCGCGACTTTCTACGACTCAGCGGGCCCGTGGCCGCTGCGCTGGCCTGGCGCCAGCTGTTCGCCATCACCACCCCGATCCAGCCTGTGCTGGAGGGCTGGACCGAATCCGCCGATGTGTTCACCCTGGGGGTGGCCAGCGGCGAGCCCCTGCCTACCAGCGTGGTGATCTGGACACGCCTGGCGCCCAAGCCTCTGCAGCCCGATGGGGGCATGCCGCCCCAGCCCGTGCCCGTGCGCTGGGAGGTGGCGAACGATCCACGTTTCGCCCAGATCGTGCGCCAGGGCGAGGCCCTGGCCCTGCCGGGGCGCGCGCACAGCGTGCACGTGGAGGTGCAGGGCCTGGAGAGCGACCGCATCTACCACTACCGCTTCATCGCGGCGGGGCAAGCCAGCTCGGTGGGGCGCACGCGCACCGCGCCCGATCCGGATGCCCGCGTGCAACGCCTGCGCCTGGCGCTGGGCTCCTGCCAGCATTACGAACAAGGCTACTTCACGGCCCACCGCGACATCGCGCGCAGCGATGTCGATGCCGTGGTTTTCGTGGGCGACTACATCTACGAGACGGACACCATCGCGAGGGGCCGCCTGCGGCGCCATGTGTCTGGCCTGATGGACGACCTCAGCCTGGACCGTTTCCGGGTGCACCACGCCAGCTACAAGCTCGATGCCGATCTGCGCGCCTGCCATGAGACCCACCCCTGGCTCCTGACCTGGGACGACCACGAGGTGCGCAACGACTACGACGGCGACCATGACAACTTCGGCATGAGCACGGAGGAGCTGCTCAAGGTGCGTACCGACGGTTACCGTGCCTACTTCGAGCACCTGCCCATCTCGCCGACGCGCGCACCGGTGGGTGCCAATGCGCAGATGCACACCCGCTACAGCTGGGGTCGGCTGGCCGACATCTGGTTGCTCGATACACGCCAGTACCGCAGCGAGCAGGCCTGCACCAGCTTTCCCAAATCCTTCTGGCGCGACAAGATGCTGTGGCATTGCGATGCCACGGCCGCGCCTGAGCGGACGATGCTGGGCCACGAGCAGGAGCAGTGGCTGGCGCGCTCACTGGCCACCAGCCGTGGTGCCTGGCGCATCATCGCGCAGAGCACGCAGATGACACCGGGCACCTTCAAGCCCCCGGGCGCCGAAGCCTTGCTCTACAGCGATGGCTGGGATGCTTTCCCGGCCGCGCGCCAGCGCCTGATGACGGCCATTGCCCAGCCGCGTGTGCCCGATGTGGTCGTGCTCAGCGGTGATGTGCATCGCCACGTGGCCGGCAACCTGCGGCTCAACCCCAATGATCCACAAAGCGCCATCATCGCCAGCGAGTTCGCGACCTCGTCCATCAGCAGCAGTGCGCTCAGCGAGTTCCTGCATGGCTGGATGAAGGCGAGCAACCCCGATCTGCTCTACCTCCGCGGCGATGAGCGCGGTTATGCGCTCAT
>CALAKR010000311.1 GCA_937923225.1 uncultured Aquabacterium sp.
TCTACCTGCTGATCGCCGGCACCTACACGCCCTTCTCGCTGATCGCGCTGGAGGGCACCTGGCGCTGGGCCATGCTGGCCGCCATCTGGGCGCTGGCGCTGCTGGGCATCGCCAAGGAACTGTGGCTGGGGCGCGAGCGGGTCCCGTCCGTGCCGCTGTACCTGGCCATGGGCTGGCTGGGCATCACCGCGGTGGTGCCACTGGCGCGGCGCCTGTCCGAGCAGGGGCTGATGTGGCTGCTGCTGGGCGGCGTGCTCTACACGGTGGGCGTGCTGTTCTACGCCATGGACGGCCGCTGGCGCCATTCACATGGCGTGTGGCACCTGTTCGTGCTGGGCGGCACCACCAGCCACTACGTGACGGTGATGCGCTTTCTGGTGTGAAACAGCCTCAGACCGGCCGCGCCGGCACCCCATGGGCACCGAACCAGTGCACCCGGGAGCCATCACATGAGAGCGCGTACACCGGCTGGATCAGTTGGTGGTGCAGCAACTCATCGACCATGTCTGCCATGGCCTGCAGGGAGAAATCATCCTCCAGCAGCGCCAGCAGATCGGCCAGCGGCGTGTAGCCCGTCATCATCAGCAGCAGGCGCTGGGCCTCGCCACTCAGGCCGTTGTCCTTCTTGAGGGCCACCAGGCGCCCTCGATCAGTGCGCTCGAACACGGTGTCAGACAAGGGCATGTCGTCAGGAGCGTGCAATGTGTCCATGGGCACCTCACAGGGTTGCTCGCAGCCGGTCAGGCCACAAGAGGGCAGACGAGGCCGGCTCGTGGCCGACGCGGACGATTTCACTGTAATCAAGATTGGTGCCAGCCTGTGTAAGCGCCTGCAAGCCCCAGCGCACCACGTGCCCATGGCTTGACGCGCCTGAAAAAGGGGATTTCGCGCACCTTGACAGCACAGCTTAGGCGCAGCCTGCTAAAATGAAAGTGGTGCCTACTGCGGCCACCCTGCGCAGTCGGGTGGTCAGCCCCCGGGCGGCACGGCCTCGCAGCCCAGGCGGCAGCGGGTTCTCCGTCTGGGTCGCGTCCGATTTGCGGCCTACCGGCACCCGCCCCGCGTCGGCTTCCCCGCCCATGCCCAGCGCCCTGGCCCGCAGCCGGGGCACTCGTCATGGGTGTACGGCAGGCGCCCCGCTCAAACACACTGAAGGAAACCGAATGGCCAAGGAAGAACTGATCGAGATGTCCGGTGTCGTCGAAGAGGTGTTGCCCGATTCGCGCTACCTGGTTCAGCTCGACAACGGCCACAAGCTGATCGCCTACAGCGCCGGCAAGATGCGCAAGAACCACATCCGCATCCTGGCGGGTGACAACGTGTCGCTCGAACTGTCGCCCTACGACCTGACCAAGGGCCGGATCACGTTCCGCCATCTGGCACCGTCGGCCCGTGGCCCGGGACCTGCTCCCCGCCGTCGCTGATCAGCCTGCCCGGGTTCGGGGCATGTGCCCTGCGCCCACGCTGTCGAACCGCCTCAAGCCGCCACGCCGGCCCGCGCCAGCATCGCGTGCAGCAGCACGTTGCAGCCGGCCTCCAGGTGCTCGGCCTTGGCATCCTCGATCTCGTTGTGGCTGATGCCGTCCTTGCACGGGACGAAAATCATGCCCGCTGGCGCCAGGCGCGCCACATAGACCGCATCGTGCCCCGCCCCCGACACCGTGGGCATGTTCGAGTAGCCCAGGGCCTCGGTGGCCTTGCGCACCGCCGCCACGCAACCGGCCTCGAAAGGCACGGCCGGGTAGTGCGACACCTCCTGCACCTCCACGCTCAGGCCTGATTGCGCCGCCACCTGCGCGCAATAGGCCCGGATCTCCGCGTCCATCTGGTCCAGCAGTTCGTTGCTGACGTTGCGCAGGTCCATCGAGAACTTCACCCGCCCCGGGATCACGTTGCGGCTGTTGGGGTGCACCTGCACCATGCCGACCGTGCCGCGCCCGTGTGGCTGGTGGCGCATGGCCACGGCCACCACCTCCTGCATGATCTTCGTGGCCACCTGCAAGGCATCCTTGCGCAGGCCCATGGGCGTGGGGCCGGCGTGGGCCTCCATGCCAGTCACGGTGCAGTCGTACCAGCGGATGCCCAGCACAGCCTCGACCACGCCGATGGTGATGTCGTGGTCCTCCAGCACGGGGCCCTGCTCGATGTGGGCCTCGAAGTAGGCGCCAACGGGATGATCTCCGGGCACTTGATCGCCCACGTAGCCGATCCTGCCCAGCTCGTCCTTCACCGTCTTGCCATCAACGTCCTTCGCGGCGTAGGCCGTCTCCAGGCTGAAGGCCTTGGCGAACACACCCGAGCCCATCATCACGGGCACGAAGCGCGAGCCTTCCTCATTGGTCCAGAAGGCCACTTCGATGGGCGCCTCGGTGCGGATGCCGCGGTCATTGAGCGTGCGCACCACCTCCAGGCCGGCCAGCACGCCGTAGTTGCCGTCGAACTTGCCGCCGGTGGGCTGGGTGTCGATGTGGCTGCCGGTCATGATGGGCGGCAAGCTGTCGTTGGTGCCGGCGCGGCGCATGAAGACATTGCCGATCTGGTCGATGGTGATGGACATGCCAGCGTCGCGCGCCCATTGCACGACCAAGTCACGGCCGATCTTGTCCAGCTCGGTCAGGGCCAGACGGCACACGCCACCCTTGGGCGTGGCGCCGATCTCGGCCAGGGTCATCAGTGATTGCCAGAGGCGCTGACCGTTGATGCGCAGCGTGCTCACGTCGGTTGCGGAGGAGGCGGGGGCGGGGGCGGGGGCGGGGGCGGGGGCGTCGAGTGTGCTCATGTCGATCTCCTTGAAGCTCGCCGGCTCAGGCCGCCATGGCGCGGTGCACCGAACTGGGCGCCGACAGCGCCGCTTTACGCGACAGCGCGTCGAACACGGGCCCGAAGGCCGGGCGCTTCACGTACTGCCCCTGGCCAAGCTCGACCCGCAGATCGCCCTGCACGTAGGCCAGGCGGCCGTGGCTCAGCGTGTGCGAAGCCACGCCGGTCACCGTGCGCCCTTCGAAGATGTTGAAGTCGTTCTTCGAGAACTGCGTGGCAGCCGAGAGCGTCTTGGTGGCGGCCGGGTCCCACACCACCAGGTCGGCATCGGCGCCCACGGCCACGCAGCCCTTGCGCGGGTAGATGTTGAACAGCTTGGCCGTGTTGGCCGAGGTGATGGCCACGAACTCGCTGGGCGTGAGCTTGCCGGTGTTCACGCCCGCATCCCAGACCACGCTCAAGCGCTCTTCCACGCCGCCGCAGCCGTTGGGGATCTTGCTGAAATCGAGCTTGCCAGCGGCCTTCTGCGCGGCGCAGAAGGTGCAGTGGTCGGTGGCGGTGGTGTGCAGGTGGCCGGCCTGCAGGCCGCGCCACAGCGCCGCCTGGTGCTCGGGCGCGCGGAAGGGCGGGCTCATCACGTGTGCCGCAGCAAAGTTGAAATCCGGGTCGCGGTAGACGCTGTCGTCGATCACCAGGTGGCCGGCCAGCACCTCGCCGTACACACGCTGGCCACGCGCACGGGCCCGGGCGATGGCCTCGGCCGCCTCGGCGCAGGACACGTGCACCACGTAGATCGGCACGTTGAGCACATCGGCAATCGCAATGGCGCGCTGCGCGGCCTCGGCCTCCACCGCGGGCGGGCGCGACAGCGGGTGCGCCTCGGGGCCGGTGATGCCTTTGGCTTTCATCTCCTGCTGCAGCAGGAAGACCAGCTCGCCGTTCTCCGCGTGCACGGTGGGCATGGCCCCCAGTTCGAGCGAGCGCTTGAAGCTGTTCACCAGCGTCTCGTCGTCGGCCATGATGGCGTTCTTGTAGGTCATGAAGTGCTTGAAGCTGTTCACGCCTTCGTCACGCACCAGGGTGCCCATGTCGGCGTGCACGCTGTCGCTCCACCAGGTGATGGCCACGTGGAAGCTGTAGTCGGCCGCGGCCTTCTCGGCCCAGCCGCGCCAGGTGCGGTAGGCGTCCATCAGCGGCTGCTTCGGATCGGGGATCACGAAGTCGATGATGCTGGTGGTGCCGCCCGCCAGCCCCGCCGCCGTGCCGGTGAAGAAATCATCCTGCGTGACGGTGCCCATGAAGGGCAGCTGCATGTGCGTGTGCGGGTCGATGCCGCCGGGCATCACGTACTGGCCGCCGGCGTCGATCACGCTGGCACCGGGCGGCGCTTCGAGGTTCTCGCCAATCGCGGCGATCAGGCCATCCACGCACAGCACATCGGCACGCTGTTCGCGGTCGGCATTGACGACGGTGCCACCGCGGATCAGGACGGGAGGGAGTGAGCTCATGGCGGATCTCCTTGGGGACGGGAAGTGGAACGTTCGATCAGGCCGGCGCGGCCTCCGGCGCCACGCGCTGGTTCACCTCGGCCATGGGGTTGTTGGGATGAGCCGTCCAGTTCAGCGGCTCGGCCTTCACGGGCTCGCCGGTGCGCTTGTCGATCTCGCCAGGCATCAGGCTGCGCAAGTTGATCGCGCCCTCCACCGGGCACACCGACACGCACAGGTTGCAGCCCACGCACTCTTCTTCCTTGACCTCGAAGTGCCGCACGCCGTCCTTCTTCGCGGTGATGGCCTGGTGCGAGGTGTCCTCGCAGACCACGTGGCAACGGCCGCACTCGATGCACTTGTCCTGATCGATCACGGCCTTGGACACGTGGTTGAGGTTCAAGAACTTCCAGTCCGTCACGGTGGGCACGGCGCGGCCCACGATCTCGTCGACCGATTTGAAGCCCACCTCGTCCATGTAGTTGGACAGGCCATCGGCCATGTCCTGCACGATCTTGAAGCCATGCACCATCGCGGCCGTGCACACCTGCACCGTGCCGGCGCCCAGGGCGATGAAATCCAGCGCATCGCGCCAGGTGCTCACACCACCGATGCCCGAGATCGGGATGCCCGCCGTCTCGGCCGTGCGCGCGATCTCGGCCACCATGTTCAGCGCAATCGGCTTGACCGCCGGGCCGCAGTAGCCGCCATGCGAGCCCATGCCCGCGGTGCTCGGCACCATCGTCAGCGAGTACGGGTCCACGCCCATGATCGAGTTGATCGTGTTGATCAGCGACACCGCATCGGCCCCGCCGCGCACCGCTGCCATCGCCGGCTGGCGGATGTCGGTGATGTTGGGCGTGAGCTTCACGATCACCGGCATCTTGCTGTAGTGCTTGCACCACTCGGTGACCATTTGGATGTACTCGGGCACCTGGCCCACGGCCGCGCCCATGCCGCGCTCGCTCATGCCATGCGGGCAGCCGAAGTTCAGCTCGATGCCGTCGGCGCCGGTGTCTTCCACCATGGGCAGGATGCGTTTCCACGACGCCTCGTTGCAGGGCACCATCAGCGAGACCACCATGGCGCGGTCCGGCCAGTCGCGCTTGACCTGCGTGATCTCGCGCAGGTTCAGGTCCAAAGGCCGGTCGGTGATCAACTCGATGTTGTTGAAGCCCATGACGCGCCGGTCGTGGGACAGCAGCGTGGTGTAGCGCGGCCCGCTCACGTTGACCACGGCCGGGTCTTCGCCCAGCGTCTTCCACACGACACCGCCCCAGCCCGCCTCGAAGGCGCGGACCACGTTGTAGGCCTTG
>CALAKR010000312.1 GCA_937923225.1 uncultured Aquabacterium sp.
GAGCAGAGGACTCATAATCCTTTGGTCGTTGGTTCAAGTCCAACACGGCCTACCACCTCAGATGCTTCGGCCAGCCGCATTTCGCACGGCAGATCGCATGTTGCGCCAGACACGATGGCGCCTAAGCAAAGCCGCCATCGACGTGACCATCCACCGTTTTCGCCCAATTCAGTTTTGATCAGAATTGGCACTTCGTGAGGTCGATGCTAGATTCACCTACCAAGCCGTGGTAGTTCCCGCTTCTTGACATTCCGCGCCCGGCCAGAAAGGCGTTTCGATGGACCTGAGCCGGCAGTCGCGCCTGTGGCTGGACGCCAGCCCCAGCGGTGTGTGGATCGCGGATGCCCAGTCAGGCCGCCCGCTTGTCGTCACCCAGGCCCTGTGCGATCTGCTGGGCGTCACCGAGGGAGATCTGCTGGCCTGGCCGCAGTCTGGAGATGCAGCCCAGACGGGTAGCCCGGGCGCCTGCTCGATCAGTTCAACGCCGCCTGTCGATCGGCCATGCAAACCATGGCCTCTATCGAGCTGGACACCGCGCATGACGATGGCCGCCCCCTGAGCCTGGACCTGCTGCCGCGCCAACTGGAGCTGGACACACTTCCCGTGGTGGCCGTGTGGTGCCAGGATGCCACCGCGCTGCGCTCGGCCCGCCGCGCAGCCGACCAGAGCGAGCGTCTACTGCAGTCCATCATGGCGCATGCCCCCGTGGCCATCTACGCCAAGGACCCGCAAGGCCGCTACCTGCTGGCCAACCAGACTTTCTACGACGTGGTCGGCAGCACGGCCGAGCAGGCGCTGGGCCACACCGATGCCGACCTGGTGTCGCCCGAGATCGCGCGCCAATTCATGGACAACGACCGCCAGGTGCTGCGTGACCGCACGGCCCAGCACAGCGAGGAGGATCTGCCTCACCCCGATGGCGCACTGCACACCTACATCTCGAGCAAGTTCCCGGTGCTCGATGCCCAGGGCCAGCCCTTCGCGGTGGCCGGCGTGTCGTCGGACATCACGCCCATGGTGCGCGCACGCCAGGCAGCGGAAGAGGCCACCCGGGCCAAATCCGAGTTCCTGGCCAACATGTCGCACGAGATCCGCACCCCGATGAACGCGATCATCGGCATGTCCTACCTGGCCTTGCAGACGCCGCTCTCACCGCAGCAGCGCGATTACCTGGACAAGGTGCACCGCGCCGCGCGCAACCTGCTGGGCATCATCAACGATATCCTGGATTTCTCGAAGGTGGAGGCCGGCCAGCTCACGCTGGAGGCCGTGCCTTTCACGCTCGACCAGGTGCTGGGCGATGTGTCCGGTGTGTGCTGCGTCAAGGCCGAGGAGAAGGGCCTGGAGCTGCTGTTCGATACTGCGCCAGGCTTGCCCCAGGCCCTGTTGGGCGATCCGCTGCGTCTGTGCCAGGTCATCACCAACCTGGTCGGCAACGCCGTGAAGTTCACGCACGAGGGCGAGGTGGTGGTACGCGTGGCGCAAGTGGCCCGCGCCGACGACCAGGTCGAACTGCACCTGAGCGTGCGCGACACGGGCATCGGCATGACGGCCGATCAGCAGGCACGCCTGTTCAACAGCTTCAGCCAGGCCGATGGCTCCACCGCGCGCCAGTACGGCGGTACGGGGCTGGGCCTGGCCATCTGCAGGCAATTGGTAGAGATGATGCACGGTCGCATCTGGGTGGAAAGCGCACCGGGCCAGGGCTCCACCTTCCACTGCACGATGCGCCTGGGCCGGTGCAGCGAGGTGCCCGCGCCCGCGCCGCGAGCCCTGGTGCGCGCGCAAGGCCTGCGTGTGCTGGTGGTGGACGACAACGTGGCGGCCTGCGAGATCCTGCAGTCCATGGCGCAGCAGTTCAGCTTCGACGTGACGGTGGCCAACAACGGGCACGAGGCCCTGGCCCAGGTGACGACGGCCGAGCGCGCGCTGCGCCCTTTCGAAGTGGTGCTGATGGACTGGAAGATGCCGGGCATGGACGGCATCGAGTGCGTGCGCCTGATGCAGACCACCGGCCTGCGCCGCCCGCCAGCCGTGATCATGGTGACCGTGTCCGCGCGCGATGACGCGCTGCAGCGTGCCCGCGAGCGCGAGGTGAAGCTCCAATCTGTGCTGACCAAGCCGGTGACGGCATCGACCATGCTGGAGGCCGTGGCCGAGGCGCTCGATGGCGTGGTGGTGCAGGGCGATGTGCCGGCCCCGGCGCCTTCCGACGTGGCCGCCGAACGCTTGGCCGGCACACGCGTGCTGCTGGTGGAGGACAACGAGGTCAACCAGCTGCTGATCGTGGAGTTGCTGCGCATGGTGGGCGTGCACGTGGAAGTGGCCGGCGATGGCCGCTCCGCGCTGGCGCATCTGGAAGCCAGGCCTGATTTCCACTGCGTGCTGATGGACGGGCAGATGCCGGTGATGGACGGCTATGCCACCACGCAGCTGATCCGCCAGCAGCCGCGCTTTGCCGATCTGCCCATCATCGCGCTGACGGCCAATGCCATGGCCAGCGATGTGGAGCGCTCGCTGGCTGCCGGCATGAACGACCACCTGGTCAAGCCGGTGGATGTGCAGGCCCTGCTGGGCAAGCTGATGGCGTGGATACGCCCGCAGGGGCTGGGCGCAAGAGGTTGACAGGGCCGCTCAAGCCATCTGGCTGATCGTGCGGCGAAAGCGCCGCAATGCCACGCCAAAGAACAGCGCGCCGATCACCAGCAAGGCCAGCAACTGCGGCCACACCACGGACAGCCCCGCGCCACGGAACAGGATGGCCTGCCCCGCGATCGTGAAGTGCGTGGTCGGCGCGGCCAGCATGATGTTCTGCACAATCACAGGCATGCTTTCACGTGGCGTGCTGCCGCCCGAGAGCATCTGCAGCGGCAGCAGGATCAGGATAATCAGCAGCGCGAACTGCGGCATCGAGCGTGTCATCGTGGCCATGAAGATGCCCATGGCCGTAGTGGCGAACAGGTGCAGCGCGGTGACCAGCAGGAACAGCGCCGCCGAGCCTTCTACCGGCACGCCCACCAGGCCTTTCACCACGAACTGCAGCGACGCGGCCACGGCGATCAGCACCACCAGGCCCATCGACCACACCTTGGACAGCATGATCTCGGTGGGCGTGACCGGCATGGCCAGCAAGTGCTCGATGGTGCCGTGCTCGCGCTCGCGGATCAGCGCCGCGCCGCACAGCAGGATCGAGACCATGGTGATGTTGTTGATCAACTGGGTCATCGTGCCGAACCAGCCCTTGTCCAGTGTCTGGTTGAAGCGTGCGCGCACGTTGATCTCCACCGGAAGCCGCGTGCTGCCCTGGTAGCGTTGCGCGAAGCTGAGCACCTCGCCCTGCACGATCTGCTGGATGGCGCCGCTGCCGTTGAAGGCCTGGGTCATGCGCGTGGCGTCCACGTTGAGCTGCAGATCCGGCGTGCGCCCGGCCAGCACGTCACGCTGGAAGTTGGGCGGGATCACCAGCACGAAGGTGTAGATGCCCGCGTCCATGCCCGGGTCGACCTGCTCCAGCGAGATCATCGACGGCCCGACGAACTGCGGTGGGTAGAACGCCGCGGCGATGCGGTTCGACAACGGCGAGGCGTCTTCGTCCACGATGGCGATGGGGGCCTTGTGCAGGGTCTCCGGCATGGAGCGCCCGCCCGAGTAGACCGAGAAGCCGAACATGAAGAAGATCAGCACCAGCATGGCCGGATCGCGCCACAGGCCCCACAGCTCCTTGATGCCCAGGCGCCAGATGTTGGACAGCGTGCGCTTCATCGTCACTGGTCCTGTTTCCTGAGCAGGGCCACGGCCAGCAGCACGATCACCGGTGCGGCCGCCGCCAGCGACCAGAAGGCCGTGGAGAGGTCGGCAAAGCCCAGGGCCTTGCTGAACACGCCCCGGCTGATGTCGATGAAGTGGGTGGCCGGGTAGACCTGGCCGATCATGCGGCCGACCGGGTCCAGCGAGCTGACCGGGTCCAGCATGCCCGAGTACTGCACGGCCGGGATCATGGTGCCGATCATGGCCAGGAACATGGCTGCCACCTGGCTGCGCGTGAAGCTCGACGCCAGCAGGCCGATGCCCGTGGCGCACACCGCGTACAGCAGGGCCGACGCGGCCAGCGTGGCGAAGCTGCCCGTCACCGGCACGCCGAAAACCGTGATGGCCAGCAGCACCATCAGCAGGAAGTTCAAAAAGGCCAGCACCACGTAGGGCAACTGCTTACCCAGCAGGAACTCGGTGCGCGTGACCGGCGTGACATAGAGGTTGATGATCGAGCCCAGCTCCTTCTCGCGCACCACGGCCAGCGCGCCCAGCATGGCGGGGATCATCATCAGCAGCATGGGGATGACGGCCGGCACCATGGCCGGCAGGCTCTGCACATCGGGGTTGTAGCGAAAGCGCGTCTCGATGGTGGCGGGGGAGGCCGCCGCCGCATTGCCGGTGCGCGCCAGCGTCTGCTCGGCCAGCCAGCCCAGGTGCATGCCCTGCACATAGCCGGACACGGTTTCCGCGCGCGAGGGCATGGCGCCGTCGATCCAGGCGCCGATCTGCACGGACTGGCCGCGTGCCACATCCCGCGCGAAGCCGGGCGGGATCTCGATGGCCAGGGCCAGTTCACCCCGTCGCATTCGGCGGTCCAGGTCGGCGGTGTCGGTCAAGGGCGCATGTTCGATGAAGTAGCGCGAGCCGGACAGGTTGTCCGTGTACTCGCGGCTGGCGGCGGTCTGGTCGCGGTCAAGCACGGCGAAGCTGAGCTTGTCCACATCCATGTTCATGCCGAAGCCGATCACGAACATCAGGATGAGGGTGCCGGCCAGGGCCAGCACGCTGCGCACCGGATCGCGCTGCAGTTCCAGCGATTCACGCCAGCTGTAGCTCAGCAGGCGCTGCAGGCTGAAGCGGGGAAGGCGTGCATGGGTGGCGGGTGGTGGTGTGGCGCCGGCCTGGGCGGGCTCCTTGGCGGCTTCCGCCGAAGCATCGTCGGCGGGCGCGGTGCCGCCGCCAGCTTCGACCAGGTAGCCGATGAAGGCCTCTTCCAGCGTGGCCGCGCCGCGCTTCTTCACCAGTGCGGCGGGGCTGTCGCTGTCGAGCACGCGGCCCGCATGCATCATGGACATGCGGTCGCAGCGCTCGGCCTCGTTCATGAAGTGGGTCGAGATGAAGATGGTGACGCGGTCCTGGCGCGACAGGCTCACCAGCAGGCGCCAGAAGCTGTCACGGGCCACCGGGTCCACGCCGGAGGTGGGCTCGTCCAGGATCAGCAGCTCAGGCTTGTGCACCATGGCCACAGCCAGGGACAGGCGCTGCCGGATGCCCAGCGGCAGGCTCTCTGGCAGGCTGTCGCGCACCTCGGCCAGGCCGAAGCGCTCAACCATCTCATCCACGCGCGCATCCATCTCGCCCGCGGGCACGTGGAACAGGCGCGCATGCAGCACCAGGTTCTGCTGCACTGTCAGCTCGCCATACAGCGAAAACGCCTGCGACATGTAGCCCACGCGGCGGCGCGTGGCGATGTCGCGCGGGTCCACCGGCTGGCCGAACAGCCAGGCCTGGCCTTCGCTGGCCTCCAGCAGGCCGGTCAGCATCTTCATGGTGGTGGATTTGCCGCAGCCGTTGGAGCCGAGGAAGCCGAAGATCTCGCCACGGCGGATGCGCATGCTGACGTGATCGACCGCGACAAAATCACCGAAATGCATCGTCAGGTCCTTGGACTCGATCGCGATGTCGTCGTCCGTGGCCTGCAGCGGCGGGATCTGCACCGGCTCGTGCCCGCGCCGGCGCTCTTCGGGCAGCAGGCGCACGAAGGCCGTTTCCAGCGAGTCGCTGTCGGTGCGGGCCAGCAGTTCGGCCGGTGTGCCGGTGGCCAGCACGCGGCCGGCGTCCATGGTGACGATCCAGTCGAAGCGCTGGGCCTCGTCCATGTAGGCCGTGGCCACCAGCACGCTCATGCCGGGCTGGCCTTGCCGGATGTGGGTGATCAGGTCCCAAAACTGGGCGCGTGCCAGCGGGTCCACGCCGGTGGTGGGCTCGTCCAGGATCAGCAGGTCCGGGTCATGGATCAGGGCGCAGCACAGGCCCAGCTTCTGCTTCATGCCGCCCGAGAGCTTGCCGGCGGGGCGGTCCAGGAAGGGCGCGAGCCCGGTGCGTCGTGTCAGGTCATCAATGCGTTGGCGGCGCTCGGCCTTGCCGTGGCCGAACAGGCGCCCGAAGAACTGCAGGTTCTCTTCCACCGAGAGGGTGGGGTAGAGGTTCTTGCCCAGACCCTGTGGCATGTAGGCGATGCGCGGGCAGACACTGTCACGGTGGCGTGTGGAGGCCATGTCGCCCCCCAGCACCTCGATGCGGCCCTGCTGGATGGCGCGGGCCCCCGCGACCAGTGACAACAGGCTGGACTTGCCGACACCGTCCGGGCCGATCAGGCCCACCATGCCGCCGGCGGGCAGGTCCAGCGTCACGCCGCCCAGCGCCACGGTCTTGCCGTACAGCAGACGCAGGTCTTGCAGTCGCGCCACGGGGGCGCGGTCGGGCGCCACCGGCTTACTCCGGCACGTTCACCGCCAGCGATGCCGGCCATTCCCGCGCGGCATCGGTGCGCACCCAGGCCACGCCGGGCAGGCCGGTCTTGACCTGCTTGAGGTGCTTGAGCAACAGTTCCCGGTCAATCTGGCCGCGCACGCGGAACATCAGCTTCTGGCGCTCGCTGGCCGTCTCCACCGTCTTGGGCGTGAACTGCGCTGTGGCCGACACGAAGGACACCTTGGCCGGGATCACGTACTGCGGCGCGGCGTCGAGCACGATGCGCACTTCGCTGCCGATGGCGATGCGACCGGCCACTGTCTCGGGCAGGAAGAAGGTCATGTAGATGTCGGCCAGGTCGATCAGGTTGAGCACCTTGCCGCCCCCGCCCACCACCTCGCCGACGTTGGCCACACGGTACTGCACGCGGGCGTCGCGGGGCGCTTTCAAGGTGCTGTCGGCGATGTCGGCTTCAATGCGGGCGATGGTGGCTTCCGCGGCGGTGACGGCTGCCTCCGCACCGGCGACCTGCGACTTGGCCGCATCGATGGCGGCCTGGGCCGCCTGGGCCTGCGCCTTGGCGGCGGTGGTGGCCGCCTGCGCGCCTTCCAGCCGCGAGCGGTCGTTGTCCAACTCCTGCAGGGGCCACATGCCCTGGGCTGCGAGCGTCTTGGAACGCGCGAACTTGCTCTTGGCCGCGCTCAACTCGCTTTCTCGCTGGGCAATGGCGGCCAGGGCGCTTTGCCGGTCGCTCTCGCGCGCAGCCACCTGTGCCTTGGCGGTGGCCACGCCCGTGCGTGCCTGGACCAGTTGCGCGCGGGCCTCATCGCGCTGCGCGTTCAGCACATCGACCTGCAGGTGGGCCAGCACCTGGCCCTTCTGGACGAAATCGCCTTCGCTGACCAGCACATCCTGCAGGCGGCCGGCCTGCTTGGCGGACACGTCAATCTCGGTGGCCTCGATGCGGCCATTGCTGCCGATGAAGCCTTCGCCAGGCCCGTCAGGGTGAAGGCGTTGCCAGGAGTAGTAGCCGGCGGCACCCAGGGCAAGGATCACAGCCGCTGGAACGAGGACACGTTTCCATTGGGCATTCATCGCTGCGTGCGCTCCATCGCTGCTCCCTTGCAGATGCCGGCCCACATCTGGCCGATTGAATCCATCTTAGCGTCGTTGCTGCTGGATGGAAGGGATTTCCCGGGGGGTGGCGCGCAGGAGGCTTGATGAAGCTCAGTCTTTCAGACAGATGAGGCGGCAGCCGCCGGGCATGTGGGCTGCGTGACGCCTTGGGAAAACCCGTGTAGGCTGCGGCTGACGCGCGCATGCACGGTCGGCCTATTCACGCCAGATGCCGTCTGGGCGACCATGCTGGTCCAACACCTGAAGGCCATCCGATGTCACTCCAGCACACCCCTCGCCTTATGGGCGCCCGCATTGACGTGAACGATGCCTTCCAGCTTGTCTGCTGGGCCAGGCATTTCCGGGTCACGCAGCAGAAAGTCCGCCAGGCCGTGCAGGCGGTAGGGGCCGACGCCGAGCGCGTTGCCCACTACCTGGGCCACATCGGGCATCTGATGCTGGCGGCGGGCGCTACGGCCGCGCAGGGCGTGCCCCGCCAGACTGCGTAAAGCCTTGGAAGATCTCGACACCGCGGTCATCAGAACGGCGCTGCAATGGTGGCGGGAGGGCCGGTCGCCGGCACTTGTCACCGTCGCGCGGACGTGGGGCTCCTCGCCCCGGCCTCCGGGCTCCCTGATGGCCATCTCTTCAGCGGGCCAGACAGTGGGCTCGGTGTCGGGCGGCTGCATTGAAGATGATCTGGTGCAGCGCATCCGTGAACATGGCCTGGAAGGGGTGTGCCCCGCTTTACGGCCTTGCGTGGTGGTTCATGGCATCAGCGCGGAGCATGCGCACCGCTTCGGATTGCCTTGTGGCGGCACCATCGAGTTGGTGATCGAGCCCGTGTCCGAGGCCACTGCGCTGGAGGAACTGCTCGACGCCTTGCGATCACGCCGCTCCGGCGCGCGTAGGCTTGATCTTGCCAGTGGCCATGTGCAGCTTCATTTCGGCATCGCTGGCGGCGTGCCGCGCCTCGATCACGTGGCGCTGACCAGCTATTTCGGGCCCGTTGCACGCCTGATCCTGATCGGCGCGGGCGACCTGTCTCGCTACATGGCCGACATGGCGACGGGCCTGGGTTTCGAGGTCTTCGTGTGCGATCCGCGGCCCGAGCGCGCTGAGGCATGGACGATGCCGGGTGTGCAGGTGTCACGCGAGATGCCGGACGACATCGTCCAGCGTCTGCAGCCTGATGCTCGCACGGCTGTGGTGGCGCTCACGCACGATCCCAAGCTGGACGATCTGGCCCTGATCGATGCGCTGCAGACATCCGCTTTCTACGTGGGCGCGATCGGTTCGCGCAGCAACAGCGATGCGCGGCGCCGCCGCCTGCGTGAGCACTTCGATTTGAGCCCGGGGCATCTGCAGCGTCTGAGAAGCCCTGCCGGCCTGTACATCGGCAGCCGGACGCCGGGGCAAATCGCCTTGTCCATCATGGCGGAAGTCGTTGCTGCACTCAATGGCGTGGCGCTGCCTGTGGAAGCCGAGGTGGCCGCTGCCAAGAACCGGGACCAGGCGGTGGCATGCCGGACAGATTGAGCGGTGCGGGCGGGGCGGCACCCCCGCCTGTCGTGGGCTGGGTGCTGGCGGCGGGGCAGGGCAGGCGCATGGGTGGGCAGGCCAAGGCGGCCCTGAGCTTCGACGGCGTCAGTATCCTGGAATCACTGGTGCATGCCCTGCGGGATGGGGGCTGCGCGCAGGTGAATGTGCTGGTCGGCACGCACGCCGATGTGCTGCGCCCTCTGGCTGAACGCAGTGGTGCGCAGGTGACCGCCGTGAGTCATGCGTTGGGTGAGCTGCCCGACACGCAGCGCGACGCGGCACGGTTGCATGCCCGTCTGCACCCTGCGTGCGACATGCTGTTGTGCGTTGCGGATCTGCCCTTGTTGCGTGCCCTGCATGTGCAGTCGCTGCTGCGGGCCTGGCGGCAAGCCCCCGCCGGGCCCGGCGCCATGGTGATGGCCCCGGTGGTGGGCGGGCAGCGTGGGCATCCGGTGTTGCTGCGCGCGCTGGAGGCCTCGGCAGCCGCAGCTACTTCCTTGCCGCTGGGCTTGCGCGGATGGCTGCAGTCACACCCGCAACGGCTGACCCTTTGGCCCAGCAGCGAGCTGGCCTATGTGACGGATGTGGACGACCCCGAAGACGTGGAGCGCATCCGCCAGATGCTGCGGGCGCAGACAAGCGCAGGCTGAGTTGGGCGTGAACGGCCTTGTCCCAGGGCCCTGAGCTTGCGAACCACGTCGTTGATGCGGTAAGCCACGCTGCTCAGGCCTCCAGCAGATCGAGCCGGCGGCGCAGGCTCTGGATCTCGGATTCCAGATCGGCCACCAGCGCCGCCAGCTCCGGGACGGCCTGGAAATCGCGCTCCAGACAGGCGATGCGGCGAACTCGGGCCAGCGTGATGGCGTTGTAGCAGCGGGTGCTGTCCGGGGCATCGACGCAGGCGAGGATCAGGCCGTCCGCCAACCGTTCCTCCAGCCAGCAGGCTTCGACCAGGCCAAGGCGGCACAGGTCGTCGAGGTCGAACCACAGCTCGTCCAGTGTGGCATCGATGAGGGTGTCGGCTGCGCTCATGGTGTTTCCTCCTGCGGACGCCATTGCGCCTCCGAGGCGGCCACCTTGCGGGCGTCGAACTCGGTGCCGAGCGTGGCGGCCATTTGTTCGTAGAGCTGGCGGGCGCGCGGATCGTGGGCACTGGGGAGCACCACCTGCAGCCGAAGCTCCAGATCGCCCGGCGTGGGCGATGGCAGGCCCTTGCCCCGAACCGTGAGGCGCTGCCCGCTCTGGGCCCCCGGGGGGACGCGCACACTCAGGCCCGGACCGTGCGGCAGAGGCACCGGCACCACGGCGCCCAGCGCTGCCTCCCAGGGCGATACGGGCAGGTCGGCCAGCAGGTTGGCCCCATCGAGCTTGAATCGGGGGTGAGGCTTGATCTGCACCTCCAGCAGCAGATCGCCTGCCCGTGCGCCCTGACTGCCAGGGGCACCCTGACCGGCCAGCCGGATCATCTGCCCGGGCCGCACACCTGCGGGAATCTTCACTTGCAGTTTGCGCTGGCCTACCGAGGCGTGGCCTTGTGCGTCGAACTGTGGAGATCGCAGGGTGATCGTGCGCGTTGCGCCACTCCAGATGTCGCCGAGCTCCAGGGCAACGGTGGCGTGTTGGTCTTCTCCCCGCGCGGGCGCCGAATTTCTGCTTCGCTGCCCGACGCCCATGCGGCCGAACAGGTCGCTGAAGAAATCGCTGAAGCCGCTGGTGTCGGCGGCGCCCGGCCCGGCAGACGCGCTGGCGCTGGTATGGGCTGCCGTGTCGGCGTAAGCCTTGGCAACTTCCGCCGGACTTTTGGGCCGGGCAGCGTCCTTGCCAAAGGGAGACTGGCGCGCTGCCCCGCCCAGCTGTCGCTCGTCGACCAGACGATCATAGGCCGCACGCTTGTCCGGGTCTGAGAGCACCACGTAGGCTTCGTTGACGTCGCGCATGCGCTGCTCGGCGTCGGGCGCCTTGCTGATGTCGGGGTGGAAGCGGCGTGCCTGCCCCCGGAAGGCCTTCTTGATCTCGTCGAGCGTGGCTTGGCGCGAGACGCCCAGACGGGCGTAGTAATCGTGGAACTCCATGGGCGAGCGCTCCTCCCGAGGCGTTCGGGCAGGGACCATGGTAGCGAGGGGCCAAGTCCCGCTTGCCGACGCAGGAATGCGGCGTGTTGGCGCGGGGCGCACGTCTGGCGGGCATGAAAGGGCATGGATGGGCGTAGCCGGGCACAATGATGTCCAATAAGGCATAGATGCCTTGCCCACCAGTTTCCAGCCGCCAGATGGACACCTCCCAAGACTTCTTCGACATCTACTCCCATGGCTTCGCCCGCGTGGCAGTGGCGGTGCCGGCCATCCGTGTGGCCGATCCGGCCTGGAATGCTGCGCGCACGGTTGAGCTGATGCAGGAGGCTTGCGAGCGCGGTGCGGCCCTGGTGGCTTTTCCAGAGTTGGGCCTGTCGGGCTACACCTGCGACGATCTGTTCCACCAACATGCCTTGCTGGATGCCTGTGAGGCGGCGTTGGGCCAGGTGGTCGAGGCTTCGAAGGGTGTGCCCATCGTGGCGGTGCTGGGCCTGCCCCTGCGTGTGGACGAGCGCCTGTTCAACTGCGCGGTGGTGGTGCAGGGCGGCCAGATACTGGGCGTGGTGCCCAAGACCTTCCTGCCCAACTACGCCGAGTTCTACGAGGCCCGCCAGTTCAACGCCGCACCCACGGCCCTGCGCGACACGGTGAGTTTGCTGGGCTGCACCGTGCCCTTCGGCAGCCTTCTGTTCGAGTGCGGCGATGTGGCGCGCCTGACCTTCCACATCGAGATCTGCGAAGACTTGTGGGTGCCGATTCCGCCGTCGTCGTTCGCAGCGCTGGCCGGGGCCACGGTGCTGGTCAACCTGTCCGCCTCGAACATCACCGTGGGCAAGGCTGACTATCGCCACAAGCTGGTCAGCATGCAGTCGGCACGCTGCCTGGCGGCCTATTTGTACTCATCGGCCGGGGCGGGTGAATCGACCACCGACCTGGCCTGGGATGGCCAATCCCTGGTGTGCGAAAACGGCGAGCTGCTGGCCGAATCGGAACGTTTTGCCGCAGGCTCGCACTTGATCACGGCCGACGTGGACCTGGAGCGCCTGGCCCATGAGCGCATGCGTCAGACCAGCTTCGGCCAGTCGGCGGCATTGCATGCCTCGCAGGTCGCGGCCTTCCGCCGTGTGTTCTTCACATTGAGCCTGCCCCAGGCGCGCCGCCCCTTGCAGCGCCACGTGGAGCGCTTCCCCTATGTGCCTTCGGACCCCCGCCGCCGCGACGAGCGCTGCCACGAGGTCTACAACATCCAGGTGCAGGCGCTGGTGCAGCGCCTGAGCGTGGCGGGCAAGGGCAAGCTGGTGATCGGCGTGTCCGGCGGGCTCGATTCCACCCATGCGCTGCTGGTGTGCGCCAAGGCCGTAGATCTGCTGGGCCGGCCGCGCAGCGACATCCTGGGCGTGACCATGCCGGGCTTTGCCACCAGCACGCGCACGCTGGACCAGGCCCTGCGCCTGATGCACGCCATCGGCTGCACCGTGCAGCAGATCGACATCCGCCCCAGCTGCGAGCAGATGCTGAAAGACATCGGGCACCCGCACACGCCCGAGAGCCCCGTCTACGACGTGACTTTCGAGAATGTGCAGGCCGGCGAGCGCACCAGCCACCTGTTCCGTCTGGCCAACTTGCACCACGGCATCGTGGTGGGCACGGGTGATCTGAGCGAG
>CALAKR010000313.1 GCA_937923225.1 uncultured Aquabacterium sp.
GGCCGACGCCATGGGCAGAAGGTGATCGTCGCGGAAGGCCGCGCCATAGCCGTGGATGGCCAGGAACTCGCCGAGCGTGGGCCCCGGGCCCGGCATGGCGAGGAAGGCCGGCGTCTCGCGGTAGAAGCGCAGGATGTCGCGCACCATGCCCCAAAAGCGCGGCGACGCGATGTTGCGACGCTGGCAGAACAAGGTGTCCAGGGTGGCTGCGTTGTACTCCAGGCCGCTGGCTTCATTGCGGACCGAGAAGCTCATCGTGGTGGGCTGCGATGCAACGCCCAGCTCGTCGAACAGGCGGTTGAGCAAAGGGTAGTTGGCCGGGTTGTGCACGATGAAGCCGGTGTCGACGGCGTAGGTGCGGCCCTGCAGGTCGATCTCATGGGTGTGCGTGTGACCACCCAGCCGGTCCTCGGCCTCGAACAGCGTCACGAGATGCTGACGCGACAGCAGCCAGGCGGCGGCCAAACCCGAAATACCCGATCCGATCACGGCAATGCGCATGGTGTCAGCTCCTGGCTTGGCGGTTGATGTCGCCCTTGCGGGTCACCCACGCTGGCACCACCTTGAGCCCATGGACCAGGCCCACCGCCGACAGAAGGCGCAGCCCCAGGTAGGTGATGTCCAGTTCCCACCAGCGAAACCCCTGCCGGGCACTGCCCGGGAAGAAGTGGTGGTTGTTGTGCCACCCCTCGCCAAAGGTGATCAGGGCGAGCCACGCGTTGTTGCGACTGTCATCGCGGGTCTCGTAGCGGCGGCTGCCGAAGCGATGCGCCAGCGAGTTGATCGTCACCGTGGCATGAAACAGCACGGTGGTGGAAATGAAGAACCCCCACACCAGCATCTGCCAGCCATCGGTGCCCAGGCCTGGCGCCCAGTACGCCAGCCCCTGTCCGGCAACAAACAGCAGCACCGCCAGGGCCAACGGCACCACCGTGTCAAAACGGTCCAGCCAACGCAGCTCGGGGTAGCGGGCCAGGTCCGGCACGCGGGCCAGATCCGTTGCAAACGCACGGGGTGTGAGAAACCATCCGGCGTGGCTCCACCAGAAGCCCTGGTGGCGGGGCGAATGGGGGTCCTGAGGGGTATCGGCCAACCGGTGGTGGTTGCGATGATGGGCCGCCCACCACAGCGGCCCCCGCTGGCCGCACGCTGCACCGATCACCGCGAACACGAACTGCACGGCGCGCGAGGTCTGGAAGGTGCGGTGCGAGAAATAGCGGTGGTAGAAGCCTGTGAGGGCGAACATCCGCACGGCGTACAAGCCGATGGCGGTGGCGACCGCCACGGGCGATGAACCCACCCACACCGCAGCCAGGCACCCAAGGTGCAGCCCGATGAAGGGCAGGGCCCGCAGCCAGTCGATGCGCGCGTCCTCGGCGTTCGGCATTACGGGCGCGCTGGTGTCAAACCAGCGGCGCAAGGCCTGGGCACGCCGCCTCCAACGCGCGTCGGCACCCGGGTCGGGCAGCCGGGTTTTGTCGGTCGAGGTATCGATGGGCGTAGATGTCGGTGGCGCCATGGGATGCTCTTCTTTTGTTTGTTGCGGGATGCTTACGCACACCCGGCGAACTTGGATGCAGCAAATGCCGGGGGCATCACAACGCCCCTCCAGGGCAGCGCCTCACCAGAGGCAGGGCCAGGGCCGAAGCGGCCTGATCAGCGGCGCCGGACAGGGCCAGGCGCTGCCCCTTGGGGAACTTGATGCGCACCTCCAGATGGCGCCCCTGCCGGTCGCGGATGGTGCCAATGCCCTCGAACATCACCAGGCGGCGCCCATCCGGCTCGTAGGCCAGTTCAATGCCAGGCAAGGCAAAGCCGTACCAGGCATCAGCCCGCATCCGCAGCGTGCGCACCGGCTGGCCATCGATGCGTCCGTCGCGCGCGTCGGCGATGCGAAAACGCCAGAAATCGAAGCGACTGGGCACAAGGAAGGGCACCGTGACCGCGGCCCCGGAGTTCAGCGCCCCCCACCGCCCGCGCACGAAGGCATCGAAGCCGGCGTCGATCACGGCGCCCACCGGCATTCTCAAAGGGCGCACGTCCAGAGGGGCTTCGACGCGGGGCTGCACGAACACCTCGCGCCCCCCGCTCGCCGTCGTACGGACGCCTTCCCGGTAGCCATCCCGGCCATCGACAAACTCGAAATCCGGGGCCTGGGGGCCCGCCCCCGCCAGCAGACGTTTCCACGCGAAGGGGCTGCCGTCCGGGCAGCGGTAGAGCACCGCATGCTCGACCGCGCCTCCCTGCTCATGAACCCAGTGAGTCTCGGTGTAGAGCAGGGCGCCCCCCTGACGCGCGTAGGCCAGCCCTTCATAGCGCTCCCCTCCATGGGCCGCCGCCACGGTCAAGGCTGCCCCCCAGATCGTCAAAAGCCGAATATGCCATTGCATGCCCTCTCCTACGCGGCGCTGCGCAGGCTGGATGCAATCCCTTGTCTCGTCAGGGATACCAGGCACGCCGATTGCTCAGTGCCATGCAAGGCTGCGTCCCTTGCAGCCTCTCACTCAAAGGAGATGACACATGAACACTTCCATCAAGACCCTGCTGGCCACTTCTGCCGCCTGTTTCAGCCTGTCGGTGCTCGCGGCCGATCCCACCACCACCCTGCCCAGCGATCCGGGTGGCGCCCTGACCTCTCAGGAAGCCCGCGACCTCAAGACGCAGAACAAGGCCGACTACAAGGCCCACAAGAAGGTGGCCGAGGCCAACAAGGATCTGGAGATCGCCGACTGCAAGACCGCTGGCCTGGACGCCAAGGACGAGCGTGACTGCAAGTACGACGCCAAGCAGAACGCCAAGGCGGTGAAGCAGGACGCCAAGGAAGTCTTCAAGGCCAACAAGGCTGGCATCAAGGAGCGCACCCAGTAAT
>CALAKR010000314.1 GCA_937923225.1 uncultured Aquabacterium sp.
ATCCCACCAGTCCAGCTCGACCACGCCGTGGATGCCGTGGCGCTCGAACCAGGCCTTGTGGCCCAGCGGCGTGATGAACAGGGGCGGCCCGCCCGCCTGCCTGGCCAGCGCGAGTAGCGAGCCCTCGTCCATATGGTCGTAGTGGTTGTGGGACAGCAGCACCACGTCGATGCGGGGCAACTGGTCCAGGCGCAGGCCAGGGGGCGTGTGGCGGCGCGGTCCGGCCCATTGCACCGGGAAGCAGCGCTCCGAGAACACCGGGTCAGTCAGGAAGTTCAGGCCGCCGATCTGCGCGAGCACGGTGATGTGCCCGATCCAGGTGACGGCCGGTGCCATGGCCTTGCCGGCCTTCGCGTTGGCGTGGATGAAGGCCAGGTCCGGCTCGACCACGGGGATCGGATCCTTCGGTGGCGTGGGCTCGCCCTTGCGCCAGGCGTCCCAACGCCAGCGCAGCAGTTCATGCCAGCGCTTCTCGCGGAACTCCAGGTAGTTGTTCTGGAAGCCGCCCGGGCGATGGTGGGATTTGGTCGGGTCGAAGTAGGGGTTCCGCTTCATGGCTGCCATCGTAGCGGGCTGTGGGCGCGTGGGGTACCGGGCACATGGGTTGCCCCTGTGGGGCATCGCCATTCGGAGGCGAAGAATGGAGCACCGCATGAAAAAAACCTGGATCGTGGTGGCTGATGAGGCCATCGCGCGTTTGCTGGAAGTCGATGGCCGTGTCCTCAAGCCGGTCGAGGAACTGACCGATCCCGATGCCCATGCCAAGGCCTCGGGATGCGCAATGACGCCCATGGGCGGCGTGGCAACAGCATCACCACCTCGGCGGGTGAGGCTGAGCTTCATCAGGAAGGGCAGCGTTTTGCCAAGCAGGTGGCGCAGCGGCTGGCGCAATATCATCAAGATGGACGTTTCGCGTCGCTGAAGGTGGTGGCCGCGCCACGCTTCCTGGGCTATCTGCGCCAGGCCTGGAGCCCGCAGGTGGCCGGTACGATCAGTGATGAATTGGACAAGGACCTGGTGAAGGCGGATTTCGACGAACTCGAAAAGCGCCTGCTGCCGGCGCATGCCTGAATGTGCGGGCTTTAGCGCTGGCCTGTCGGCTGCGGCGGCAGCGTGCGCAGGTAGGCGTAGAGCGCGCCCACGTCCGTGTCGCTCAGCTTCTTGAGCGCGTTGAAGGGCATGACGGGGCTGACCTCGCTGCCATCAGGCCGGCGCCCGGTGCGCATCATCACGCTGAAGTCGGTGGCGCTGGAATAGGGCTGCATGCCGCTGCCTTCACCCCTGGTGAGGTTGGCGGCGGCAGGCCATTCAGGCGGCGCGCCCGGAATCTTGCCGCCAGCCAGTTGCGGGCCGTGGCAGCCCATGCACATGTTGGCCACGTAGCGGCCGTGCTCCACCGTCAGGCCTTCAGGCACGGGCTGCTGGGGCGGCAGGCTGTGGTCGATGCGGGCGGCGGCGTCCTGGATCAGGCCCAGGCCGTAGAGCACGCGCACGGGTGGCGGCAGTTGCAGCACGGCGCGTTGGCCGGCCACGGGTGGCAATTGCTGCAGGTAGCCTATCAGCGCTGCCAGGTCCTGGTCGGTCAGGCGGTTGTAGTCCTCGGAGGGCATGATCATCAACGGGCGGCCGTCGGGCTTGACACCATGGCGGATGGCGCGTTCCCAATCTTGCGGGCGGTAAGTGCTGACCACGCCCCCGGGGCCCGTGGTGATGTTGGGGCCGGCCACCTTCATGGCCCCATCGTCGATGAAGAGCTTGCCGCCGCCCTGGGCACCGTGGCAATCCGTGCAGCCGCGCGATTCAAACAGGTATCGGCCCCGTGACAGCGAGGCGGCGTCCTGCCCAGGTGTCACGGGGTGGCTGGCGATGTTGACCACGCGGGCCATCTTGGTGTCGGCCTGGTGCAGGGCCCAGGCCAGGGTGGTGGCGGCCACGGCGGCGAGCGCGCCTGCGGTGGCCAGGCTGATCTTGAGCCAGCGTTTCATGGTGTGTGCCTCCTTGGCCGCTGGCTCAGTGCGTGGCGGTGGAGGCCGGCACCAGGCTGCCCATCTGCAGCGCGGTGGCCAGACGGTCCCAGCGCTCGGGCGAGAGCTCGCCCTTGATCAGCGCCAGGGTGGCGTCGAAGGCCTCGGCCGGGGCGCCCAGGCGCATGGCCTGCAACAGGCCGGTGAGCTCGGCCGTGGACAGGCCGACGGCGAACCAGCGCATGTAGGCCATCATTTTCTCGGGGCTCAGGCGGCTGACGATCTGGCCTTCGAGCTGGCCGATCTCGGCGTCGGTGAAGAGCGACCACAGGGTGGCGTTGTTGGTCGTTTCCTCGACGTGCATGTGCTCCAGGTTCTCGGCGACGAACAGGGCCATCTGGCGGTAGAGATGACGGGCCAGCAGTGGGCGTTGCACGGGCTGGGCCACGCGCAGGACCTGCACGTCCTGCCGCAGCGCGGCGATGCTGTGCTGGTGCTCGACGTGGTCTTCCGTGGTCTGGCGGGCGCCCTCGGGCAGGCGGGCCTCGATGGCGGTGTGAATGACCGTGTTCTCACTGTCGACGTGGCTGGCCATCAAGTCGAGCATCAGGTCGGTGCGGTCCAGGGTGTCGCGCAGTTCGCCGGGGTGATCCAGGTCGCAGCGGCCCAGGCGGCCGAGGATGTCGCCCATCAGCGTGCGCAGGGCCTTGTGGATGCCGGCGTAGATGTCGAGGCGGGCGGTGGTGGCCTGCTGGGTGGGCTGCTGGGCGGCCTGGTGGATGGCTTGGGCGGCGGGATCGAGCAGGGCTGGGACGGTGGACATGGCGGGGCTCCTGGGCTGGTGTGGTGAACGAGCAAGGGCTCGTGACAGGGCGCCAGTGTCCGCAAACGCCTGGGGCCATGCATCGGCCAAAAGAGCCATTGGCCCGGCGGCGATGGGCCAACCCGAATGGGGGGATCCCAAAGGGGGGAGCCCGTGGCGTGCCAGGATGGCTCGCCACGCCGGGATCAGCGGTGGCGGCTCACGTACCAGGCGGCGGCTTGGCCGCGTGAATCGACGCCCAGCTTGTCCAGGATGTTGGCCACGTGCCGCTTGACGGTGTGGGGGCTGAGGTCGAAGGCGCGGGCGATGAGCTTGTTGCTGTCGCCTGCGGCCAGGCGGGCCAGC
>CALAKR010000315.1 GCA_937923225.1 uncultured Aquabacterium sp.
GTGCAGGACTTGAGCTCGGCCATGGTGCAGGCGCCTTCGCCCACGGCCGCGCAGATCTGGCCCTTGGTCACGCTGTTGCACGAGCAGATCGTGGCGCCATCAGGCAGGGCGTCCACGCCCAGGCCGGGCTTGGCCTTGCCATCGCTGCTGGGCAGGATCAGGAACTCGGGGTCGGCCGGCAGGGTGATGCCGTTCAGGGCCATCTGCAGCAGGGTGCCGTATTCATCGGCATTGCCCACCAGCACGGCGCCCAGCAGCTGCTTGCCATCCTGGCTGACGACGATCTTCTTGTAGATCTGCTTGATCTCGTCGACGTACTGGTAGGTGCGGGCGTGCGGCGTCTTGCCGTGCGCGTCGCCGATGCTGGCCACGTCCACACCCATCAGCTTGAGCTTGGTGCTCATGTCGGCGCCCACGAAGGCAGCGTCCGTCTGGCCGGCGATGTGCTTGGCCACCACGCGGGCCATGTCGTAGCCGGGGGCCACCAGGCCGAAGGTCTGCTCGTTCCAGCTGGCGCATTCGCCGATGGCGTAGACATCGTGGTCGCTGGTGCGGCATTCACTGTCGATCACGATGCCGCCACGCGGGCCGATGGCCAGGGCGCACTGGCGGGCCAGTTCGTCACGCGGGCGGATGCCGGCCGAGAACACGATCATGTCGGTCTCGAGGTAGCTGCCATCGGCGAAGACCATGCGGTGGCGGGCCGTGGCGCCGTCGACGATTTCGGTGGTGTTGCGGGCGGTGTGCACGTGCACGCCCAGCTCTTCGATCTTGCTGCGCAGGATGCGGCCACCGCCGTCATCGACCTGCACGGCCATCAGGCGCGGGGCGAACTCGACCACGTGGGTTTCCAGGCCCAGGTCGCGCAGGGCCTTGGCGCATTCCAGGCCCAGCAGGCCGCCGCCGATCACCACGCCCTTGCGCGAGGTGGCGCCGGCCGCCGTCATGGCCTCCAGATCCTCGATGGTGCGGTAGACGAAGCAGTTGGGGCGCTCGCGGCCGGGCACGGGCGGCACGAAGGCATTGGAGCCGGTGGCCAGCACCAGCTTGTCGTAGGGCAGCACCTCGCCGTCGGCGGTGGTGACCGTCTTGTTGCGGCGCTCGATGGCCACGGCGCGGGCAGCCAGGCGCAGGCTGTAGCCGGTGCGCTCGAAGAAGCCGGGCTCGACCAGGGAGAGGTCGTCGGCCGTCTTGCCGGCGAAGAACTCAGAGAGGTGGACCCGGTCGTACGCGGCGCGGGGCTCTTCGCACAGGACGGTGACCTCGGCGCCGCTCAGGCCTTGCTCGGCCAAGGATTCGAGGAACTTGTGGCCCACCATGCCATGGCCAACGACGACGATCTTCATGTGTGCACTCCTGGGAAGACGGGGTGCGCGGGTCAGCACAGAAGACCACGGCGCACCTGTGATCGCGGGGTGCTGGGGCACCTCGGGACCAAGGGGGTCAGAAGGAGCGGGCCTCAGTGAAGGGGGAAGGCCTGCTCCGACGGATCCGCCGTCGTTAGCGGAGTTGGTTCGGGGCATCTGCAGCGTCAGCACCGCGGATGCGTGCCTGAACTTATGCAAGGGCTATGCCTGGTTTTGCAGACATGAGCGCTCAGGGGAAAGAGGCCTCTGCCAGGCCATGGGATGGCGCCCGATGCACCCAGGGCCGGCATCCGCCGTGGCGGAACAACACCAATCTGGTGCGGCGTCGCACCGCCCTGGGGAGCCAGCGGCTGGCGTTCTGCGCGGCCATTCCCATGACAGAATCCCCGCGCGACAGCGCCGTGATCGAGCGGCGACAAGGGAGATGTCGAGATGTCTGAGGGAGTCCATGGGCGTGTGCGTCAGCTCATCTTGCTCACATGCCTGTACGCCGCGCAGGGGCTGCCGTTCGGCTTCTTCACCTTGGCGCTGCCGGTGCTGCTGCGCGAGCAGGGCTGGTCGCTCACGGCCATCAGCTTCCTGCAGTTCCTGGCGTTGCCCTGGGGCATCAAGTTTCTGTGGGCGCCGGTGGTCGATCGGCATGGGTCGCGCCGCACCTGGCTGCTGAGCCTGCAGTGCGCAGCCATCGGCATGGCGCTGCTGCTGTCGCAGTTGCAGTTCGCCCTGGCCAGCATGCTGCTGTTCGCGGCGGTGTTCCTGTTCAACCTGATCGCGGCCACGCAGGATGTGGTCACCGACGGGCTGGCCGTGCGCCTGCTCAACGCGCAGGAGCGGGGCCTGGCCAATGGCATCCAGGTGGGGGCCTACCGCCTGGGCATGATCCTGGGCGGCGGGTTGCTGCTGTGGATGTTCGGGCGCACGGGCTGGAGCGTGATGTTCCTGTGCATGGCGGGGTTGCTGGCGCTGACGACCCTGCCGGTGTTCGGCCTGCACGAACCGCCCCGGCCTGCAGCGAATGGTGGCGGGCCGCAGCCTTCGGTGCCCGCCCAGCTTGACTCAGCCCCGGGCTCGGTGAAATCCACCGGCCGTGCGTTCAGCGGCTGGCGCCTGGCCATCGCCTGGCTGCACCGCGCGCTCACGCCCGGCATGTTGGTGCTGGCCGGCTTGATCTTCTGCTACCGCTTCGGTGACCAGATGGTGAGTTCGCTGCTCACGCCTTTTGTCAGCGACCAGGGCGTGGGCAAGGAAACCATCGCCCTGATGAAGGGCGCGGTCGGCTCGGCCACCAGTCTGCTGGGTGCGGCCATCGGCGGCTGGTTCACCTTCCGGGTGGGGCGGCGGCAGGCCTTGCTGTGGAGCGGGCTGGCGCAGGCGGCGGGCTTTGGCCTCTACATCGCGGCGGCGCTGGGCCTGGGCGGCATCGGGCTGCTGTGGGCGGCCACGGTGGTGGAGGGCGTGGTGGGCACCATGGCCTCGGTGGCCTTGTTCGCCTTGATGATGGACGCCTCCGATCCGGAGCATGCCGGCACCGACTACACCCTGCTGGCCAGCGTGGTGGTGGTGGTGGGCAGCCTGGGCGGGCTGGCCGGCGGCATCGCGGGGGATCTGATGGGTTACGCGGTCACGTTCAGCGTGGGTACCGCGCTGGCGGCGGCCGGCTGCATCTTCCTGGTGTGGTGGCTGGACCGGCATCCCACGCACGAGCGGGTGGCGCAGGCCTGGCGGTGACAATCGCTCATCACTCTCGGTACCGCACCATGCCTGACACGGATTCCCTGCGCGAGCTTGCGCAGCGCCTCGATGCCTTCGCCGCCGAGCGCCACTGGCAGCCTTTCCACTCGCCCAAGAACCTGGCCTCGGCCCTGAGCGTGGAGGCGGCCGAGTTGCTGGAGCACTTCCAGTGGCTCACCGAGGATCAGAGCCGCCAGTTGCCGGCCGACAAGAAGCAGGAGGTCGCCTTCGAGATGGCCGATGTGCTGCTCTACCTGGTGCAGCTGTCATCGGTGCTGCAGGTGGACCTGCTGGACGCGGCGCGGCGCAAGATGGTGATCAATGCGCGCAAGTATCCCGTCGGCCCCGCTCGGGACAACGGCGGGTGATCGGTGCCGAGCGCATGGCCTGCCCCCTGCCCTGAGGGAAGGCTTTCGCTGGGGGAACCGCTACCATCGACGTGTCGGTTCAGATTATTCAGGGATGCTGTATGTGGTTTCGTTGTGCCAGGCTGATGGCTGCCGGTGGATGCGTGTCGTTTTTGTTGGTGGCGTGTGGCGGCGGTGGCGGGGGTGCTTCCGATCCGGCCAGCAATGCCTTGCCGACCTTGATTCAGGACAGCACGCCATCTTCCGGGGTCAGTGCCCCTGACATGTTCCCCATGGCCCTGGGCGACTACACCACCAGCTATATCCTGGATGCTGATGGAAAGCGGACGGGCATGCTGGTCACGCAATCAGTTTTGAGTTCAAGCGGGGCTGTCTTCCAGCTCGAAGAGCGCAGTGAGGCTGACAGCGAGGTGACTCAGTTCGACTATGTGCAGACCTCTCAGGGTCTGGCGCAGACGGGCAGTCTGTTTGACGATACGCCGCAGGCTGCCACCGACATCATTGGCCAGGTCGTGGTCTACCCCAACACGCTTTACCCTGTTGGAACAACCCGCACGGCGGTCCGGCAGGGCAATTGGGGCGAAGACCTGGACGGCGATGGCAAGAATGAGAGCTTCAGGTTTGAGTTGAGCCAGCAAGTCCTTGGGGAGGAAACGATCACCATTCCCATCTCGTCCACGCCGGTGCAGGTGTTGCATTTTCGGACGGTGCTGACACAGTTGATACAGCCCACCAAGGCCGGATTGACGGCGGTGGAGGCCAAGACCACGGTGGATGACTATGTGTTGCGCGGCGTCGGCATCGTGCGTAGCCACAAGGTCTACACAAGCACGGGCCTGGCTGCGCCACCAGACAGGCTGACCCTGGTCAAGAGCACCAAGGCAGGAGGTGTCCAGTTCGGGCCGGTGTTGGTGGGCAAGGCCATCATCTCGTTTGACGAGCCCGCCGAGCAGGTGGTGTACGTGCCAGCGC
>CALAKR010000316.1 GCA_937923225.1 uncultured Aquabacterium sp.
ATTCGTCGTCAGATCGGGCGCACCTGCCAGCGTCCATCGATCAGCGCGAGCTCGCGGTCGCAATCGAATTCCTGGACGTCGTGTTCATGTCCGGGCAGCACGCACACCACGGTGTGCCCCTGCCCTCTCAGTGCGCGCACGGCCTGGCGCAAGGCAGGGTCTTCACCCCAGGGAGCACGCACCGCCGGGCGCACGGCCAGGCCTTGGCGGCCAGCGAGCAACTCGGCAATGATCTTCAGGTCGAGGCTGAAGCCCACGGCGGGACGGCGACGGCCGAACACGGCCCCAACCTCGTCGTAGCGGCCACCGCGCACCAGGGCATCGGCATGGCCTTCGGCATAGATGGCGAAGCGGGTGCCGCTGTAGTAGGCGTAGCCGCTCAGGTCGGACAGATCGAAGCCCACGCGCAGATCAGGCTGAGCCTGGCGCAGATGGCGCGACAGCCAGGCCAGATCGTTCAGCGCGGCATCGACCAGCGGGTGCTTGGGCAGCACGGCGCGGGCCTTGTCCAGGGTGGTGTCGTCGCCGTACAGCGTGGTGAGGGTCACCAGCACATCGGCGGCACCGGCGGCGCTGGCCAAGGGGCCTTGCGCCAGATCACGCAGCTCACCGACGTCCTTGTCGGTGAGAGCCGCCACCACGGCGGCATGGGTAGCTTCGTCTAGATGCGGCAGCCCCAGGCCGGCCAGCACGCCCTGCACCAGGCGCACGTCGGCCAGGTCGATCACCAGGCCGGTCACGCCGGAGGCCTGCAGGCCTTCCAGGGCCAGCTCGGTCACTTCCAGATCGGCCTCCAGGCCGGCGTGGCCGTAGATCTCTGCACCCAGTTGCAGCGGCTCACGGCTGGCCTGAGGGCTGGCCGGGCGGGTGTGCAGCACGGGGCCGCAGTAGCACAGGCGGGTCAGGCCTTCGCGGTTGAGCAGGTGGGCATCGATGCGGGCCACCTGGGGCGTGGCATCGGCGCGAACCCCCAGCGTGCGGCCGCTGAGCTGATCAACCAACTTGAAGGTCCGCAGGTCCAGCTCATGGCCGGTGCCCGTGAGCAGCGAATCAAGGTGCTCCAGCAGGGGCGGCATGACCAGCTCGTAGCCGTAGCCACGCGCCGCATCCAGCCAGACGCGGCGCAATTCTTCCACGCGACGGGCTTGCGCAGGCAAGACGTCGGCAATGTGCTCTGGCAACAGCCAAGCAGACGACATAGGAAAACGTGTGGGGGTTAAAACCGGGATTCTACCGGGGTTCGCGGTGTCCGACCACCCTAGCCCAGCACCCAGATGAGAAGCAGTCCGCACAGGACGCTGCCGATACCGACCAGGCGCAACTGTGCATCATTGAGTTGGAGCGCCTGCTCGAACACCCGCCGCCACGCGGCGGGATTGATCATGGGCAGCAGGCCCTCGATCACGAAGACGAGGGCCAGGGCCAACCAGAAGGCGTCGGCCATGGCGAAATCGCGAGCGCCGTGGGCTTACTTGGCGCCGCCGGAGCTGCGCATGGCCTTGAAGAAGTCGCTGCTGGGATCGAGCACCATCACGTCCGACTTGCTGCGGAAGGTGCTGCGGTAGGCCTCCAGGCTGCGGTAGAACTGCGCGAACTGCGGATCGCGGCCGAACGCATCGGCGTACAGGGCTGAAGCCTTGGCATCGCCATCACCCTTGAGCTTTTGCGCATCGCGGTAGGCTTCGGCCACGATGATTTCGCGCTGGCGGTCGGCATCAGCGCGGATCTTTTCACCCTCGGCGGCACCTTGCGAGCGCAGCTCGTTGGCCACGCGCTGGCGCTCGGACTGCATGCGGCGGTAGACCGCATCGGTGATGCTCACGGAGAAGTCGACGCGCTTGATGCGCACGTCGACGATCTCGATGCCGAAGGACTTGGCATCGTCGGCCAGGCGCGAGATCACACCCTGCATGACTTTTTCACGCTCGGTGGACAGCACGGCACCCACGGTGCGGCGCGTGACCTCTTCGTTGAGCGCAGCCTGCACGATGGGGCTCAGGCGGTTCTCGGCGTTGCGCATGTCGGTGCCCAGCGCCCGGATGAACAGGCGGGGATCAGTGATGCGCCACTTGAGCAGCCAGTCGATCACGAGGCTTTTCTTTTCGGCCGTGAAGATGGGCTTGGATTCGGGACTGTCCAGGGTCTGCGTGCGGCGGTCGAGCACGACCACGTTCTGCAGCGGCGCGGGCAGCTTGAACTTCAGGCCGGGCTCGCTGACGACTTCCTTGATCTCACCCAGGCCATAGACGACGGCGTACTGACGCTGATCCACCACGAACAGGGTGGATGCCAGGATGATGAGGGCCAGCAGCGCGCCGACCACGATGATGCCAATGCGGTTCATGTCGGTTGTCCTTCGGGCTCAGCGGGCGTCACGGTCACGGCTGCGCAGGTTCTCGCGCGAGCGGGCGTCACCTGCCAGCGAGGGGCTGGACGAGGGCACGGTCGTGGTCGATTCGGGCACCGAGGCGGCGTTGCCAGCAGCACCGGCTGCGCCGGCCACAGGCACGTTGCCGCCGCTGGCCTGCAGCAGCTTGTCCAGCGGCAGGTACAGCAGGTTCGAGCCCTGGCGCGAATCAACCATCACCTTGGTCACGTTGCTGTAGACCTGCTGCATGCTGTCGATGTAGAGACGGTCACGCGTGACGGCTGGCGCCTTCTGGTACTCGGTCAGCACCGAGCGGAAACGCTGCGCATCACCATCGGCCTGCGCGACCACGCGGGCTGCATAACCGGCCGCTTCCTCGCGCAGACGCGCGGCAGTACCTTGGGCCTTGGGAATCACATCGTTGGCGTAGGCTTGGCCTTCGTTCTTCAGACGCTCACGGTCGGCGCCGGCCTTGACGGCATCGTCGAACGCAGCCTGCACCTGCTCGGGAGCCTGCACGTTGCGCACGTTGATGTTGACAATCGTGACGCCGGCCTTGATCTTGTTGAGCTGGGCCTGCACGGACTTGGCCAGCTCGGTGGCGATGGCGTCGCGTTTCTCGTAGAGCACCGAATCCATCGTGCTGGTGCCGACAATCTCGCGCACAGCCGATTCGGCGGCCTGCTTGACGGCTTCATCCGAGCTGCGGTTTTCGAACAGGTACTGCTTGGCATCGGCCAGGCGGTATTGCACCGTGAACTGGATGTCGATGATGTTCTCGTCGCGTGTGAGCATGGACGAATCGCGCAGACCCGTGCCCTGCTCCACCGTGGGGCTGCCCACTTCCAGCGAACGCAGTTGCGTGACGTTGACGATCTCGTGGCTCTGGAAGGGGTACGGGCCGCGCCACTGGAAGCCGGCCTCGGAGGTGTGGCTGTAGCGCCCGAAGGACATCACCACGGCCTGCTGACCTTCCTGCACGATGAAAAAGCCGCTGCCCAGCCACACCAGCACCACCAGACCAGCCACCAGGCCGATGCCGATGCCGGCGCCCGTGGGATCGGGCGACATGCTGCCGCCCGGGCCATTGCTGCCGTTGCCGCCCTGGTTGCCGCCATCACCGCCACGGCCCGAGAACAGGCCGCTGAGCTTGCGGTTGAAATCGCGCCACAGTTCGTCCAGATCGGGCGGGCCGTCATCACGGCGGTTTTCGCTGGTGCTGGCACCGGCCACGCCGGGCAGCAGGCGGTACAGACGGTGCGTCGAGCGCCACACCAGGCGCGAGGCGATCCCGGTCAGGAAACCCGCGGTCAGCGCCACGGCCGACGCCACGGCACGCAGGCCGGTTCGCGGCGCGCCCTGGGCGGGACTGGTCTCAGCGTTGTGCATGTCCATGTTCGAACGATTCTTGGTGAGAGGCCTCCTCCGACGGGGCCGTGAGTTCATGATTGTGCATGCCGAATGGCTGGAAGTCGGCCGAAAAGCCGGCGTCGACACTTTCCAGCCCGGAAACGGCCGCTTGCGAGAGCACTTCGCGCAACACATCGAGACCGTCGCCGGTCAAGGCACTGCAGAACACGCGCAGCGCGCGCGTGCCGTCGGGCATTTCGAAGATGTCGCGGTCGTGGCGGGGCTGCTGGTGCTCCGGCAGCGCATCGCACTTGTTGAACACCAGCACCTGTGGGATGCCGGAAGCGCCGATAGAGTTCAATACCCGCTGCACTTCGGCCATCTGCTCGAGCAGCACCGGGCTGGCGGCATCGACCACATGCAGCAGCACGTCGGCCTCGGTGGCCTCCTGCAAGGTGGCCTCGAAGGCCTCGACCAGCGTGTGCGGCAGGTCGCGGATGAAGCCGACCGTGTCGGAGATGGTGACGCTGCGTTGTGCTTGCGCCAGGTAGAGCTGGCGCACGGTGGTGTCCAGCGTGGCGAAGAGCTGGTCGGCCGCGTAGGTACCGGCCTTGGTGAGCGCGTTGAACAGCGTGGACTTGCCCGCGTTGGTGTAGCCCACCAGCGAGATGCGGAAGGTGCCTGTGCGCTCACGGCCACGCCGCTGCGTGTTGCGCTGGCGCTTGACCTTGATCAGTTGCTGCTTGAGCGACTTGATGCGTTGATCGATCATCCGGCGGTCCAGCTCGATCTGGGTTTCGCCGGGGCCGCCACGGTGGCCCACACCGCCGCGCTGGCGCTCCAGGTGGGACCAGCGACGCACGAGCCGCGTCGACAGATAGCCCAGCCGCGCCAGTTCGACCTGCAGCTTGCCTTCGTGGCTTCGCGCACGATCGCCGAAGATCTCGAGAATCAGCGAGGTGCGGTCCAGAACTTCGACGCCGATATGGCGTTCGAGGTTGCGCTGCTGCGCGGGCGACAGGGCCTGGTCGAAAATGACGGCCTGGGCCCGCTGATCGGCCACGAGGTGCTTGATCTCGTCGGCCTTGCCCGAGCCTACGAAAAACGCAGCATCGGGCGCCTTGCGGCGTGCAATCACACGCGCAATGGGCGCATCGCCGGCCGATTCGGCCAGCAAGGCAAGTTCATCAAGGGTGGGATCGAAGGACGATCCCGGCCCCAGATCGACCCCCACCAGCACGACCCTGGGCGGGCCGCTGGGGGCGGGCTCGAACGGCACTGAAGATGTCAAGGGCGTGTCGGGCTTGGGTCGGATCTTTTGGGATGGAAGGAGGTTTGACGCCGTTTCAAAAACTCAGGCGTCGCCGTCTTCAGCGGCGTGGAAATTGACCGAACGGCCCGGCACCACGGTGGAAATCGCGTGCTTGTAGACCATCTGGGTCACGGTATTGCGCAGCAGGACGACGTATTGATCGAAAGATTCGATCTGCCCCTGGAGCTTGATGCCGTTGACCAAATAAATGGACACGGGCACGTGCTCTCTGCGCAGAAGGTTCAGGAACGGGTCTTGTAGAAGTTGCCCTTTGTTGCTCACGATATGCTCCGTGATAAAAAGTTTGGGAAAAGACACCTTATCACAGGCTGCATCCGCATTTGCGGCAGGGTCTTGGCCTGAAAATCAAGGTGACGCCGAGCGCGAATTTGCCCGGCGCAAGTTCAAATGTAGCCTATTGCGCGACGTTTACGAGAAAACCCGGGGTGACGTCCTTATTCTTTCTCGGTAAAGGGGTTCGACGAGAGCTTCATCTCGATGCGCAACGGCGTGCCCGTGAGCTTGAAGTGCGCGCGGAAACGCCCTTCCAGGTAGCGCTTGTAGCTCTCGGAAACGTGCTCCAGCGCGTTGCCGTGGATCACGATCACAGGCGGGTTCTGGCCGCCCTGGTGGGCATAGCGCAGCTTGGGCCGCGACATGCCGCCACGCTGCGGCTGCTGGAACTGCACCGCCTCCTGCAGCAGGCGCGTGAGCACGGGTGTGGACATCTTGCAGCTGGCCGAGGACCAGGCATCGCTGATGGCTTTCCACAGCGGCCCCAGGCCCTGGCGCTTGATGGCCGAGATGTGCAGCACGGGCGCGAACTTGAGGAAGGCCAGACGCGTCTCGATGGAGCGCTGCAGCATCTCGCGCTGGTAGGCGTCGACCGCGTCCCACTTGTTGATGGCCACGACCACGGCACGGCCCGATTCGAGCACGAAGCCGGCGATGTGCGCATCCTGGTCGGTCACGCCCTGCGTGGCGTCGATCAGCAGCAGTACGACATTGGCATCAGCGATGGCCTGCAGCGTCTTGACGACGGAGAACTTCTCGATGGCCTCGAAGACCTTGCCCTTGCGGCGCAGGCCGGCCGTGTCGATCAGCTCGAAGCGCTGGCCGTTGCGCTCGAACGGCACCTTGATGGCATCGCGCGTGGTGCCGGGCATGTCGAAGGCCACCAGGCGTTCTTCACCCAGCCAGGTGTTGATCAACGTGGACTTGCCGACATTGGGGCGGCCCGCCACCGCCAGGCGAACCGGGCGGTCAGGATCGTCTTCCAGCAGGTCCTCGTCATCGTCTTCGTCACCGAAAAACTCGTCGAGCGCCATGTCCAGCAGGCTGCGGATGCCCTGCCCGTGCGCCGACGACACCGGAATGGGATCGCCGATGCCCAGCTCGTAGAACTCGGCCAATTGCGGCGAATCCTGCATGCCTTCGGCCTTGTTGGCCGCCAGCAGCACCTTCTTGTTGGCGCTGCGCAGGTAGTTGGCGATGTCGTGATCCTGGGCGGACAGGCCTGCGCGCAGGTCGACCACGAAGATGACGGCATCGGCCTCGGCCACGGCCTGGCGCGTCTGCTTGGCCATCTCCTTGAAGATGCCGTCCGTGCAGTCGGGCTCGAAGCCGCCGGTGTCGATGACGATGTACTCGCGGGCGCCCTGTCGGCCTTCGCCGTAGTGGCGGTCGCGCGTGAGGCCGGCGTAGTCGGCCACGATGGCGTCACGGCTCTTGGTGAGACGGTTGAAGAGCGTCGATTTGCCGACGTTGGGGCGACCGACGAGCGCGATGACGGGTTTCATTCGAGAGAAGCAGGCTGGCCGGGCTTATTGAGCCCGCAGCGCGTAAAGGGTGCCGCCGCGGGTGGCCACCAGCAGGGTGCCATCCACGACCTTGGGCGCGCCGCTCAGGGCGCTGTCCAGGGACAGGCGGGCCACGGTGCGGCCATCGCTGGACGAGAGGAAGTGCAGTTGACCGTCGTAGTCGCCCACGGCGATCAGGCCGGCCCACAACACGGGGGTGCTCAGTGCGCGGTGCTGGAAGCGGTCGATGCGCCAGAGCACCTCGCCGGTTTCGGCGCGCCAGGCGGTCCGGCGGTCGGCGCTGTCGGCGCCCACGACGATGCGGTCATCCGCAGCCAGGCCCTGGTCGCCAGCCTGCGGGCGCGACCAGCGCAGGGCGCCGCGGTTCATGTCCACGCAGCCAACGGACAGCTGGAAGGAACGCACGCACAGGTCGTCATCACTGCGCACGGGCGGACCGACCAAGTCGGACAGGCGCTCGACCTCGTTGGTGCCGCGCGGCAGGCCCAGGCTGGCCTCCATGCGCACGGTGCCGCGCAGCGGGTCCAGGCCGATCAGGCGCGAGCCCAGGCCCACCACCAGGGTGTCGCGGAAGGCGGCCAGTACGCCGGACTGGGCCAGGGCCAGCGGGTCGGTACCCGGGCGCTGGAAGTTCCACAGCCAGCGGCCGTCCTGGGCGTCATAGGCGCGCACGCTGCGGTCGACCGATTGCACGAAGACACGCTCACCGGCCACCAGCGGGGCGGTGATCACGCGGCCCGGCAGGCGGTCACGCCACAGCGGCTTGCCGCCGTCGAGGACGACGAGTTCGTTGTCGGTGGTGACGACCGCGGCGAAGCGGCCATCGCTGCCGACGCCCGCGCTGAGCTTGCTGCCGGCCTGCCCCTTCCAGAGCTCACGGCCGCTGACGGGATCGACAGACACGACCTGGCCATCGGAGGCGGCCACGGTCACGGCGCCGTTGCTCACGGCCAGCGACATGGGGCCATCGGCCTGGCCGACGCGCACACTCCAGGCGGTGCGCACGGTCTGGCTGGGGGTGAAGGTTTCCAGGGCCGCGGGCTTGGGCTTGGAAGAACTTCCGCAACCCGCCAGCACGGCAGTGGCCACCAGCACGGCGCCAGCGCGCCAGAACATCGTCGGTCTCGTCATGATTCGGGTGTGAATGTCGTGAAAGTTTGCAGCAGCCAAGGCTTGCGCAGGGGCATCAACGGGCGGCCGAAGCGCTGCCTTGGACCACCGACGGCGCCGGAGGCTCACCCAGCGCGGTGAGCTTGCCTTCGATGAAGCGGCGGTATTCAACCTTGGCGTCCATGGCCTTCCAGGCGGCTTGATAGGCCTTGAGGGCCTCGTCCTTCTTGCCCTGCGACAGCAGGATGTCGCC
>CALAKR010000317.1 GCA_937923225.1 uncultured Aquabacterium sp.
TGTCCACAGCAAAGCTGTACATGCCGGCCACCACCATCTGCACTGTGGTGTCTGTCGGCATCGCCACATCGTTGTGGGCGGTGCAGACTTCCCTGAGCCAGTCCTTGATGACCTCTGCCCACTGCGTCTGGGCCTGCTGCATCGCCTGCCGAATGGCGGGCGATGCGGCCTGGGCTTCCACGATGAAGGCCTTGGCCAGCATAGGCTGCTCGACAATGCGGTCGTTGTAGGCCTTCAGCGCAGCGATGCTGCGATCGGCCAGGCATTCCGAGGTCTCCAGCGCGCTGCGGGCCGACTGCATGTGGATGCCGGACATGATCCGAAAGCCTTCCAGGAAGCAGTGCTCCTTGTCGGTGAACAGCTCGTAGAAGGTGGTGCGCGAGACACCCGCGTGGCGGGTGATGTCGGTCATGGTCGTGTCGGCATAGCCCTTGTCGGCCACACAATGGGCGATCGCATAGAACAGGCGGATGCGCTGTGTGTGCTGCACGACGTCCCTGGGCAGGCTGCTGCTGCCCCGCGGAAGCTTGCGCATGACATCGCCGATGGGGGCGATCTCGGTGGGCAGGTTGCGCGCGGAGGCGGGCTTGCGGGCGTTGCTCATGCGCACGGGGGTGCTGTGAACGATGAGCCGGATTGTCGCCGGGAATTGGTGCCATATTGGCCGTGGTGCGGGCCGCCATGCAGCGTGCCCGTCGTGGCGGTGGCAGCTTGTTGCGGAGCATCAAGTGCCTGCGTCTGAAGGGCCCAGCATCCGTGACATCCACAGCCACTCTTCACGCTGGGTGGCAATCACGGTGGCTGCCAGTTGGCGGACCAGTTCGTGCTCTGCGTGATCGTGCGCGAACTGCGCCATCAGCAGGGCGCTTTCGTGGTGGCGGATCATGAGCCGAAGGAACTGGTTGTCGAAAGCCTTGCCACGCAAGCCGGCCAGGTGGTTGAACTCTTGCGTGGACACCTGGCCGGGCATGGTGCCCAGGCTGCTGCACAGGCTGATGAAGCGCTCGTAGTCGTCATTGCGCTGCCCGGATTGCGCGTAGGCACGCGTCATCCACGACATCAGTTCGGCATCGGAAGCCTCCGGCGCGTTCCACAGCATCAGCCAGCCCTGCATCACGCCGATCTCGCGCAACTGCGTGTGGGCCACATCGCGCGCCCAGGCCTGCACCACGGGCGAGCCATGGACTTCCGCGTAGCGCGCCAGCAGCAGGGCCTGCTCGTGATGCTGCGACATCTCCTGCGCGAAGCCGATGCTGACGGGGCCAGGCGTGGCGTTCGCAGTTGCGGTATCGGTGTCTGCAGCCATCACCATGCCACCTTGCGCTGCAGCAGTCCCCGGGCGTGTGAGCCTGTCCGCGGTGACCAGCCCCGTGCCCAGCACGCCGGCCACCAGGGCCAGGCCGGCCAACTGGCGCCAGCGCGTGGCCTCAGGGAATGGGGTAGACGCCATTGGTGAACTTCAGGACCATGAAGCCGTTGTCCGAGCAGGACACCCACAGCTGGTCGTTCACGAACCGGGGTGGTGATGAGCACCAGTCGGCCGTGAGGTCGGCCAGCTTAAGGCCCAGCGAGCCAGTGGCGGCAGAGATGCCGGGCAGACTGCCCAATGCTGGTGCCTGGGCGTGGTCCGAACCCGGCAGCTCGGCGTTGCGGCCGGTTTGCGCCGGTGGGTTGAAGTAGGCGATCTCGCGCGGCTTGAGCGGGTTGGTGATGTTGAACACCCGGATACCGGCATTGAAGTAGGCGCAAGCCAGCGCGGTGGGGTTGGTGCGGCGGTCCACATCGCAGTAATGCGCGTCGTACGAGAAGATGCTGTCACCGGCCAGGTCTTTGCGGCGCACCGGCAGGTTCTCTGCGGTCTGGATGGCCAGGCGGATGTGCGAGGCCACCGTGGGCGCGCGCTCATTGCTGATGTCGATGAAGCGCACCGCGCCATTGATGTTCTGCGCGCCGCCTTCATCCACCGTGATCAGGTAAGGCTTGCCCTGGTAGGTGACGGGCAGGGTGCTTTGCGTGATGCTGCCGTCGCTCCACTTGAGGCGGCTGAGCTGGCGCACGCGGGGCGTTCCGGCCTTGCGCAGCTGGATGTCGCTGACATCGAGGATGGCGATGCCGGCCGGGAACATGCTGGCCAGGTACATGCGCGTGCCATCGGCATTGAAGGACATACCGTGGTTGAGGAAGATCGACGAGCCCCCGTGGTAGACGTTGACGGGCTTGGCGGGGTTGCTCACATCGATGGCCGACAGGTAGCCGGCGGCATTGCTGGAGGTCCAGTAAGTGCGCCCATCAGGCGACCACTCGCCCTCGTGCGCCTGGTTCTTGACAGTGGCGGAATCCAGCCCGGAGGCGTCCTTGTTGAGCAGCCTGGGGTTGGTGCAGTCGGAGACGTCGTACAGGTCCAGCTTGTCCGCGCCGAACAGCACGCCCACGCCGGCGCCCGCCAGCAGCTTGCCGTTGGGGCTGGTGCGCAAGGTTTCCCAGGTGCCCAGGTTGAAGGCGCGTGTGGTGAGTGACTTGACCCAGCGCGGGTTGGCCGGATCGGCCACGTCGATCACCTGCACGCCTTGCTGCAACTTTTTCTTGCCGCCCAGGGAGGCCGTGGGCATGTAGGCGCAATGGCCGGCCACCGCGCTCAGCAGGGAGGAGCCTTCACCCTGGTGCTGGCCGACCAGTTCCATGTTGCAGTGGTAGCCCTGCTGGCTGCGGCCGCTGATGCGGTCTGCCGCGGGCACCTGCCCTTGCACGCCGGTTTCCGGTGTCGAGCCGGGGCCACACTGTGCGGTGGGCACCGGGGCGATGCCGGTGCTGCTGGCGGCAACGGCTGGCACAAAGGCGGTGGCAATGAGCAAAGCCGCACCCCATGGGATGCACTGCTTGGACGATGGCATGTGAGTCTCCTGTTGTTCGGTGTCGGGCGTGATCGTTGCGTGGCGATCGTGTGCTGACAATCACCTTGCAGGCCAATCATTGGCCGCACGGGCCGAATCAGGGGTTCTCACTCAGAGGTGTCTGGCAAGTTCTGTATCCGAACGTGCCTGCTGCTTTTCTTGCCATTGCACAGGCGTCACGCCCTTCCATCGCCTGAAGGCCCGATGAAAGCTGGGCACGGCAGCAAACCCCAGTGCGCTCGCGATCTGCTTGAGGCTCTGCTTGTCCTGCGCGAGCAGACTTTCGGCCATCAGGGCCTGGCATTGCTGCACCACATCCTGGTAGCTTGTGCCCAACTGCTGCAGGTGGCGGCGCAGCGTGCGCTCGGTGGTGCCCAGCGTGTGCGCGGCCTCGGTCAGCGTGGGTTGTGAGGCCAGGTTATCCATCAGCCAGCCGCGGACCTTCTCGACCAGGTCGCTGCGCGCGCGCAGGGCTGTCAGTGCACTTTCTGCCCGCGTGCGTGCGGCCAGGTAGGCGCTCGGGTCGTGCGAGGGCAAAGGCCTGTCGAGCAGGCGCGGGTTGAAGCTGATGGCGCAGGGCTTCTGATCGAAGCGCAGGCCCGCGCCGAAAGAGGCCACGTAGCGGCTGTGCTGATCATCAGGGCAGGCGTAGGGGAAATCCACGTGCAGGATGTCGCTGTCATCCGCGCCGGCCAGCCTGAGCAGCTGCAGGGCCGAGATGGCGACGAACTCGGTGCGAAAGCGTCCGCTGCGCCCGCCGTGCATCACCGGGGTGATCAGCAGGCGGGCGTGGTCCCCGCTGTCGTCCAGCTCGATCTCGGAGCGGTTCAGCACCAGCGGCGCAAAGCGCATGATGTCGTCCAGGACCTGGCGCAGGCTGGGCGAGAACAGCGCCAGCGGTGGCAGGAAGCCATAACGTACCAGTGCCAGGCTCTTGCCTGCGATCAGCCCGAAGGAGGCATCACCGGTGGCGTGCTGCACTTCGTGCATGAGCCTGTCGAACTGGTCGAGCGGCACCCAGGCGTCGTCCGGCTGGTGCTTCAGATCCTGAAGGCCGCAGCGCTGGAGCACAGGCTCTGACGAGAACCCCTCCACATCCAGGGTGTGGGCCAGTGACTTCAGGTTCAGCAGGGAGACGTCCATGATCGTGAGCTGTGCGGCTTACCGGGCACCCATGCGCCACCAGGTGAGCACCAGTCTAGGTACTAAGCAGTACATTTGGAAGGCAGCTTTCCCATGGACGAGGGGAGGGATCTTCCCTTGCTTTGTCGAGTTCTCAACACTTGCCCGTAGGCCGCACCTGCTTTGACGCTGCGTGCTAGGATCAAAACGCCTGGGGTGGATCTGCCCAGGGCCTGCTCCGGGGACGACCTCGGCGCCAGCACACCAAGAGGGACGGCCCTGCACACCGATGGAGCAGGGGCACACGCGATGGCCACGTCACTCCCGCCGCAAGGCGATTCCTCCCACATTGAACAAACGCAACGGCTGCTGACGCCCGCCACCTGGCTGCGCCTGGGCCTGGCCTGGCTGGTGGTCGTGGGCTTCACGCTCGCAGCCGATGGCTGGCTGGGCGCGGGCATGGGGCCGGCCACGGCTGGCGTGGCCTTCGCCTTGCTGTTCGGTACCATCCTGGCTGCGTCCTTCGGTGTCGTGCACGAGGCCGATCACCTGGCCCATCAACTGGGCGAGCCCTACGGCACCTTGATCCTGACGCTGTCCATCGTGTCCATCGAGGTGATCCTGATCGCCTCGGTGCTGCTGGGCCCGGGGCACTTCCCCACCATCGGGCGCGATTCGATCTTCGCCGTGATGATGATCATCATGAACCTGGTGATCGGTGTATGCCTGATCACGGGGGCTTCGCGGCATGGC
>CALAKR010000318.1 GCA_937923225.1 uncultured Aquabacterium sp.
GGGCAACTGGCCAGTGAAGCGCTGCAGCGCGGGCACGCAGATGCCGGCTTCGGCGGGCGAGCAGGGGCCGGGCGAGAGCACCAGGCGGCCGGGCTTCATCGCGGCGATCTCGTCGAGCGAGATCTCGTCATTGCGAACGACCTTGACCTCTTCACCCAGCTCGCAGAAATACTGCACCAGGTTGAAGGTGAAACTGTCGTAGTTGTCGATCATGAGCAGCATGGGAACGATCCTGTGCGTGGATTCTGTTCAGGGTCAGGTGCGTGGCACGGCCCTCGATGATTCCCCCCTCGGTGGTGAGCCCTCTGTGTGTGTCGCGCCATCGGGGAGGCGGCGCGCAGGGGCGTGCAGTGTCTGGCTGGCGTTACCGCCACCAGCCGAAGAACAGGCGAGTGTTGAAGCCCGAGGGGTGCTGCATGAGGCTCATTCTACATGGGCGGGCCCGGCACCGTGGGGCCCCCGTTATCGGGGGGCGTCCCACAGCCTGAAAACACGCCCGCCGTGACATGATCCACGGCAACGATGAGCCCTCCGACCTCCAGCACCACGGCCGCCGCGCCCAAGACCTTGCTCGGCCTGGAGCTGATGCGCTTTGCCTGCGCACTGTCAGTGCTGGTGTGGCACTACCAGCACTTCTATTACGTGGGAGGCCAGCCGGTGGGCTTCAGCCGCGAGGCCCAGCCCTGGTTCGCGCTGCTGCAGCCGCTGTACCACCACGGCTTCCTGGGCGTGCAGGCCTTCTGGTGCCTGTCGGGCTTCATCTTCTTCTGGAAGTACGCCCAGCCGGTGTCGCAAGGGCGGGTAGGCGGCTGGCGCTTCGCGGTGCTGCGCTTTTCGCGCCTGTACCCCCTGCACCTGATCACCCTGCTGGCGGTAACCGGGCTGCTGGTGCTCTACCGCCAGCGTGCCGGAGCCGGGGCTGACTTCGTCTATGGCAACAACGACGCGCTGCACTTCGTGCTGCAGCTGTTCATGGTGAGCGACTGGGCCTCGGGCTTCGAATGGTCCTTCAACGGGCCGATCTGGAGCATCTCGATCGAGATCCTGGTCTACGCGATCTTCTTCGGGCTGTGCCGGCTGGGCCTGACGCGCTGGTGGCACGCGGTGGCGGTGATCGGTGTGTCCGGCGTCATCTATGCGCTGAAGCTGACGATGCACCCGGTGGTGCTGTGCCTGTTCTTCTTCTACCTGGGTGGGTTGACGCAACTGGTGCACCACGCGCTGGCCCAGCGCCCCGCCACACAGCGCCGCGCCGTGTTGGGCGTGGCCGCACTGGCCCTGGTGGCTGGCACCGCGATGGCACTGCGTGATGTGCTGCGCCCCATGGTGTACGTGGTCCTGATGACGCCACTCGCCGTGCTGGTGCTGCTGGCCTGGATCCAGCCGCGCTCGGTACGCGCCGCCAGTTGGATCACCCTGCTGGGCAACACCACCTACGCCAGCTACCTGATCCACTTCCCGCTGCAATTGCTGCTGGCCGCCATGCTGGGGCCGCACCTGGCCGAACGCCTGCCGCTGGACAGCCCCCTGTGGCTGCTGGGCTATCTGGTGATCGTGTTCGGGCTGTCCGTGCTGGTGTACCGCTGGATCGAACTGCCCGCGCAGGGCTGGTTGCGCACCCGCCTGATGCCGGCCACGCGCTGAAAGGCTCAAGGGGCTGAAGAAGAGGCCGGCTCAGCGGCGACCCTGCAGCCAGTCGGTGGCAGCGGCCACCTCCAGCGGCTTGGCAAAGAAATAGCCCTGCAGCACATTGCAGCCGGCGCCCAGGGCCGCCGTGGCATGCTCGATGGTCTCGACACCTTCGGCCACCACCTCCAGGTTCAGCACACCGGCGAGGTCGCAGATGGACTTGACCACGGCAGCAGCATCCGGCGCGGGCATCGGGTCGATCAGGCTGCGGTCGATCTTGACGGTGGACAGCGGCAGGCCGCGCAGCATGTTGAGCGACGAGAAACCCGTGCCGAAGTCGTCCAGCGCCACCTCGACGCCCTGCTGGCGCAGCTGGCCGATCTGGTCGCGCGCCTGGGCCATGTGGGTCACGGCGGCGCTTTCGGTGATCTCCAGCGTGAGCAGGGCGGGCGGTACCTTGAACTCGGCCAGGGTGCGCATCACCGCAGCCGGGAAGCCTGCGTCCAGCAACTGCAGCGGCGACACGTTCACGGCCACCGGCACGGCCTGCCCGCCTTCGGCCTGCCATTGCGCCAGTTGCCGGCAGGCCTGCGTGAGGATCAGCGCGCCCAGGGGCACGATCAGGCCGGTGCGCTCGGCCGCGGGGATGAAATCCAGCGGGCTGATGCGGCCCTGGCCGGGGCGGTCCCAGCGCACCAGGGCCTCGAAGCCCACCAGACGGTGGTCGCGTGCATCCACCTTCGGCTGGTAGAGCAGCGTGAACTCCTCATTGCGCAGCCCGGCGCGCAGGGCCTGCTCGGCCGTGAGCAGCGCGCCCATGCCGCGCTGGGCCTGCTCCTGCGCGTACTGCACCGAGGTGCCCGGCAGGCGCTTGGCCTCGTGCATGGCCGCGTTGGCCGCCTGCAGCAGGCCTTCGGGGCCCTGGGCCTGCGAAGGATGAACGGCCACGCCCATGGACACGTCCAAGAAGAACTGGTGCTCGGGCAGTTGCAGC
>CALAKR010000319.1 GCA_937923225.1 uncultured Aquabacterium sp.
GGCCCACGGCTACGCCGCCGCCCCTGAGGGCGACAAGATCTGGCTGCGCGCGCAGCACGCCCCCAACATCGGCATCGTCTCGTCCTACAACGACATGCTGTCGGCCCACCAGCCGCTGCAGGCCTTCCCGGAATGGATCAAGGAGGCCGCCCGGGCCCATGGCGCCACGGCACAGTTCGCGGGCGGCGTGCCTGCCATGTGCGACGGCGTCACGCAGGGCCAGCCCGGTATGGAGCTGTCGCTGTTCTCGCGCGACGTGATCGCCATGAGCACGGCCGTGGCCCTCACGCACAACATGTTCGATGCCGCACTGTGCCTGGGTGTGTGCGACAAAATCGTGCCCGGCCTGCTGATCGGCGCCCTGAGCTTCGGACACCTGCCCACCATCTTCGTGCCCGGCGGACCGATGCCCTCGGGCCTGTCCAACGATGCCAAGGCCAAGATGCGCCAGCGTTTCGCGGCCGGCGAGGTGGGCCCCGATGCCTTGCTCGCGGCCGAGGAACAGTCGTATCACACCGCCGGAACCTGTACCTTCTACGGCACGGCCAACAGCAACCAGATGCTCATGGAAATCATGGGCCTGCACGTGCCCGGCTCGGCCTTCATCAACCCGGGGACCCCGTTGCGCGAGGCCCTGGTGCGGGAGGCCGCCAACCGTGTGCTGCAGATCACTGCGCATGGCCCGGAGTACACGCCCATCGCCCAGGTGATCGACGAGCGCGCCATCGTCAACGGTATCGTCGGGCTGATGGCCACGGGCGGCTCGACCAACCATACGCTGCACCTGGTAGCCATCGCGCGCGCGGCCGGCATCCTCATCGACTGGGGTGATTTCGACGATCTGTCGGCCATCGTGCCACTGCTGGCCCGCGTCTATCCCAACGGCAAGGCCGATGTGAACCAGTTCCACCAGGCCGGTGGCCTGGGCTTCCTGATCCGCGAACTGCTGGATGCCGGTCTGCTGCACGAGGACGTGCACACCGTGGCTGGCGGCAAGGCCGGCCTGCGCGCCTACACGCGCCACCCCGTGCTGCGCGAAGGCCCTGACGGGCAGCCCGTGCTGGCCTGGGAAGACGCGCCCGCCACCAGCGGCAACGACCAGATCGTGGGCACCGTGGCCACGCCTTTCGCGGCCAATGGCGGCCTGCGCCTGCTGCAGGGCAACCTGGGCCGCTCGGTGATCAAGGTGTCGGCCGTCAAGCCCGAACACCAGATCGTGCAGGCCCCGGCCATCGTGTTCGATGACCAGGAAGAACTGCTGGCCGCCTACAAGCGCGGCGAGCTGCAACGCGACTTCGTGGCCGTGGTGCGTGGGCAGGGCCCACGTGCCAACGGCATGCCCGAGTTGCACTCGCTCACGCCCACGCTGACCAACCTGCAGGATCAGGGCTTCAAGGTGGCCCTGGTGACCGATGGCCGCATGTCCGGCGCCTCGGGCAAGGTACCCGCGGCCATCCACATCACACCCGAGGTGGTGGCGCAAGGTCCGCTGGGGCGCGTGCGCACCGGCGATGTGATCCTGCTCGATGCCGTGGCCGGCACGCTGGATGCCCTCGTCCCGGCCGAAGAATGGAACGTCCGCGAACTGGTCGCGCTGGACCGTGAAGCGCACCACCACGGCATGGGGCGGAATCTCTTTGGCGGCATGCGCTACACCGTCACGGGCGCAGAGCAAGGTGCCGCCAGCTTCGGCGGCGACTGGTGAGCCGAACGCGGCACCGCAACCCCATCCGCGACATCCAACAAGACACCCGAACGATGACCGACACCCGCGCCACCCTGATCGACCAAGCCATGCGACTGAGCCCGGTGATCCCCGTGCTGGTCGTCGATGATGTGGCCCATGCCGCACCACTGGCGCAGGCCTTGTTCGATGGCGGCATCAAGGTGCTCGAGATCACGCTGCGCACCCCCCAGGCCCTGGCCGTGATCGAAGCCATGGCCCGCGCCGTGCCCCAGGCTGTGATCGCCGCCGGCACCGTGACCAACCCGGCACAGCTCGCGGCGGCACAGCGTGCAGGGGCACAGTTCGCGGTCTCCCCAGGCCTGACCCCGGCACTGGCCGAGGCCGTTCAGCAGCCCGGCGCCCTGCCCCTGCTGCCCGGCGTGGCCACCGCTTCGGAGTTGATGCTGGGCCTGGATGCAGGACTGGACCGCTTCAAGCTGTTCCCGGCCGAGGCTGTGGGCGGTATCAAGCTGCTGCAATCCCTGCATGGCCCCTTCCCTCAGGCCGTGTTCTGCCCGACCGGCGGGATCACGCTTGAGAGCGCGCCCAAGTATCTGGCCCTGCCCAATGTGGCGTGCGTGGGTGGCTCATGGCTCGCGCCCAAGGCCGCCATGGCTGCAGGCCAGTGGGATCAGATCCGGGACCTGGCCCGGCAGGCCGCTGCCCTGCCCTGAGACTGAGCCGCCTGAGCTCTCCGTGCGGCACGTCCGCACGCACTGCCACGCCACCTCAAGCGTTGCTCAACGGCCGGCTCATGGACTCGATGGCCTGCGTGAGCAGCAACTCCACCTGCTGAGCCGTCTGCGCCGGATCCTCCGACGCGCTGATCAGTTGCGCGCCTTCGATCAGCAAGGCGATCAACAGGTTGGACAGCACCCCGATCGACACCTGCGGAAGCAACTCGGCCACGCCATAGCGCCCCACCATGCGCGCCAGCAGCCCGAAGGCATAGCGCATGTCGATCTCCCGGCAGACCTTGCTGCCCAGCACGGCCGGGCCTTCGACAAAAAGCACGCGGCGATAGCGGTCCTGCGTGGCGAGCGCCAGGAAGGCCCCGATGGGCCCGGCCACGGTGCTCTCCTGCATGCGCGGATCCGCCGACAGTGACGCGATCAGGTCCTGCGACAGCAGTTCGTATGCAGCCAGGAACAGCGCCTTCTTGTCCTTGAAGTGGTGGTAGACCGCGCCCTTGGTCGTCCCCACATCCCCTGCGACGTCATCCAGGCTGGTCCCGGCATGCCCGTCACTGGCGAAACGCTTGGCGGCCGCCTCCACCAAGGCCTTGCGCGTGGCTTCGGCGTTGATATCCCTCAGGCGTTTGACGCCTTTCGTTCCGTCTGACATACTGTAGGTATCTTAAATTCTTTTGGTATGTAGATGAGCTTGTCGTCCGCCTCAAACGATCGAAAGCGGGTCGATCAAGCTCACTACCCTGGAAGGACAGAAACCATGCTGGTGGATTACGTGGTGGTCGGTGGCGGTTCGGCGGGATGTGTCGTGGCAAGCCGCTTGAGTGAGGATCCTGACGTGAGCGTCTGCCTGCTGGAGGCCGGCCCCAATGACTGGCATCCCGCCATCCACATCCCGGCCGGGATGCTGTGGCTCATGCTGAGCCGCCGGCTCAACTGGCAGTTTACGACCCGCCCCGATGCCCAACTCGCCAATCGTCAGCTGTTCTGGCCGCGCGGTCGCATGCTGGGCGGCTCCAGCTCCATGAACGCCATGTGCTACACGCGCGGTCACGCCTTCGATTACGACCACTGGGCCGCACTGGGCAACCGGGGCTGGAGCTATGCGGAAGTGCTGCACTACTTCAAGCGTTCTGAAAACCAGGAGCGCGGCGCCAGCGAGTACCACGGCACGGGCGGCCCGCTGAACGTGATGGACTTCCGTCAACCCAATGTGCTGACCGAGCGCTTCCTGGAAGCGGCGCAGCAGGCCGGCTTCCCGCTCAACGATGACGTCAACGGCGCGCAGCAGGAAGGCGTGGGCTACTTCCAGGTCACGCAGAAGAACGGGCGCCGCTGCAGCGCGGCCAAGGGGTTTCTGCGCGATGAGGTACGTGCCCGCCCCAACCTGACGATCCTGACCGGGGCCCAGGCCACACGACTGCTGTCGCAGGGCCGGCACTTCACCGGCGTCGAGTTCATCCAGGGCCGGCACCGCCGCGAGGTGCATGCACGCACCGAGGTGATCGTGAGCGCCGGTGCGGTGCAGACGCCACAGTTGCTGATGCTCTCCGGCGTGGGCGATGCCGGGCATCTGCGCGAGGTGGGCATCGACACGGTGCACCACCTGCCCGGCGTGGGACAAAACCTGCAGGACCACCTGGACGTGACGCTCACACGGCGCTCGCTGCAGCGCGTCTCGTCCGGCCTGAGCTGGCGCAACATGCTGCGCATGCCGGGCGCCGCCATCCAGTTCCTGACAAGCAGCTCGGGCTTCCTGACCAACAACGGCGCCGAGGGCTGCGGCTTCATCAAGAGCTCGCCCGACGAGCCCATCCCCGACCTGCAACTGCACTTCATGCCGGCCAGCCTGCGCGACCATGGCCGCGATCTTCGCTTCATGACAAACGAAGGCTTCACCATGCACGTGTGCCAGTTGCGCCCCAAGAGCCGGGGCCGCATCACCCTGGCCAGCAAGGACCCGCTGCAGGCGCCCAGCATCGACGCCGGCTACCTCACGCACCCGGATGACCTGCGCACCCTGGTCAAGGGCGTGCGCCAGGTGCGGCGCATCTTCGCATCACAGGCCTTCGATCCCT
>CALAKR010000320.1 GCA_937923225.1 uncultured Aquabacterium sp.
GTCACGCATCTGCGCCACGATGGCCCGCGACGCCGTGTCGCCCGGCGGCAGGCGCGTCATGTGGCTGTGCAGGTGCTGCTCGACCTGGCGCTCGGTTTCCACCACGAAGCCCAGGCTGACCTTGTCACCCGCGCGCGCGGCCAGCAGGCCGATGGCGAAGGCCCCGCCGTACCACAGCGGGTTGAGCAGGCTGGTGCGCCCGCCCAGCTCGCGCAGGCGCTGTTCGGTCCAGGCCAGGTGATCGGTTTCCTCGTCGGCGGCGGCCTTGAAATGGGCGCGCAAGGCTGGATCCGACGTGCCCAGGGCCTGCGAGGCGTACAGCGCCTGGGCGCAGACCTCGCCCACGTGGTTCACGCGCATCAGCGCGGCCGCTTCACGGCGGTCGGCCTCGGACAGCGGCTCGCCTTCGAGCGCCTGGCGCGGACAGGGGCGGCCCGCCACGTGCGTGCCCCACACGGTGCGCAGGGCGTCGTCCACCGCGATCAGGGCGCGGTCCAGCGGGCTGTGCCGCAAGGGGGCGGCGGCTTGGGAAATCTCGCTCATGCGGGGATCGTAGTCCATCCGGCAGGGGAAACCCTGCGCCAGCGCAACAAGGCCCTGAACGGGGGGCATGTACCCCACCACTGTTTTCAGGCCACCGTCAGCGCTGCCTCATCGCTGCATCAGCCCCCGGCTCTTGGCGATCGACATCAGGATGCCCAGCCCCAGCCCCAACGTGACCATGGCCGTGCCCCCATAGCTGATGAAAGGCAACGGCACCCCCACCACCGGCAGGATCCCACTGACCATGCCCATGTTCACGAACACGTAGGTGAAGAAGCTCAGCGAGATGCTGCCCCCCAGCAGGCGCGAGAACAGCGTCGGCGCCTGGGCCGAGATCATCAGCCCCCGGTAGATCAGGCACAGGAACAGAAACAGCAGCACCAGGCAGCCTGCCAGGCCGAACTCTTCGGCGTAGGCGGCGAACACGAAGTCGGTCGTGCGTTCAGGGATGAACTCCAGGTGGGTCTGCGTGCCCTTCATGAAGCCCTTGCCGCTGATGCCGCCCGAGCCGATGGCCACCATGCCCTGGATGATGTGAAAGCCCTTGCCCAGCGGATCCTGCGTGGGGTCAAGCAGGGTGCAGACGCGGTGCTTCTGGTATTCATGCAGCACGACCCAGTCCAGGCCGGGCTGGCAGATGCGCTCTTCGGACACCACCACCGCCGTGATCCCCGCCGCGCCGATGATGAGCACCGGGATGATCAGCTTCCAGCTCAGGCCGGCAAAGAAAATCACGTACAGCCCGCCCGACAGGATCAGGAGCGAGGTGCCCAGGTCGGGCTGCTTCATCACCAGGCCCACCGGCAGCGCCAGCAGCATCCCCGCCACCACGAAATCCAGCCCCCGCAGCTGCCCCTCGCGGCGCTGGAACCACCAGGCCAGCATCAGCGGCATCGCGATCTTGAGCATCTCCGAGGGCTGGATCACCATGCCCACGTTGAGCCAGCGCGTGGCGCCCTTCTTGGTGATGCCGAACGCGGCCACGGCCAGCAGCAGCACGATGCCCGTGGCGTACAGGGGCACGGCCAGCGCCATCAGCCGCTGCGGCGGGATCTGCGCCACGGTGAACAGCACGATGGCGGCCAGCGCCATGTTGCGCGATTGGTCGATGAAGCGCGTGCCGTGGTCGTAGCCGGCCGAGTACATCGCGCCCAGGCCGATGGCGCACAGGCTCATCACGATCAGCAGCAGGGGCCAGTCGAAGCCGGCCAGCACGGGCTTGACGCGCTGCCACAGCGAGGGTTTTTCAAAGGCGATGTTCATGGCGTGCTCGCGGGGGCCGCGGGCCGTGGTGGCGTGGCGGAGAAAGGCGCCGGGGCCTGAGGGCGAGGGGCCGCAGGGGCAGGGACGGGAGATGGCGCAGGGCCGGAGGCGGCCGATGCCGGGGCAGACGCTGCGGAAGCCGCAGAAGCCGCTGGCTGGGGCCCGCTCACCGGCGTGTCCATCGCGAAGGCGTCACGGCCGCGCGGCAAGGGCACCTCGCTGGCCTTGCGCGGCGTGCCGATGGGCGCGCCGGCCTTGCCCTGCTGCACCGCGGCGATGTCTTCCTCGCTGGGGTAGACGTCAGCCAGCAGGTAGTCCAGCACACGCCGGGCGATGGGCGCGGCGGCGGCAGCGCCGAAGCCGGAGTTCTCGACGATCAGCGCCAGCGCCACCCGGGGCGACTCGGCCGGGGCAAAGGCCTCGTACAGCGAGTGGTCGCGGCGGTACTCGTCCATGTTGGCGGCACGGTAGCGTTCGTTCTGCTTGAGCGTGACGGCCTGGGCTGTGCCCGTCTTGCCGCCGCTGGTGTAGACCGCGCCCGCGAACACGCGTGACGACGTCCCCACCTGGGCCACCGCCGACATGGCCGAGCGGATCAGCTCGGCATGCTCGGGCTTGATCGGCACGGGCTGCAGCGGGTGGCCGGACACCTCACGGCGGTGGCGCTGCACCACGTCTTCGATCTCGCGCACCACGCGGGGCTGGAAGCGCTGGCCATTCGACACCACGGTGGACAGCGCCGAGGCAATCTGCAGCATCGTGAAGGTGTTGTAGCCCTGGCCGATGCCCAGCGAGATGGTCTCGCCCGCGTACCACTTCTTCTGCTCGGGGCGGCGGTAGGCCTTGCGCTTCCATTCGGTGGACGGCAGGATGCCCGTGACCTCGCCCTTGAGGTCGATGCCCGTGAGGCGCCCGAAGCCCAGCGGCTCCATCTGGTCGTGGATCGTGTCCACGCCCAGCTCGTTGGCCAGTGAGTAGAAATAGACGTTGCTCGATTCGGTGATGGCACGGCGCATGTCCATGGCGCCGCCGCGCTCGTTCTCCGGGCTGCGGAAGCGGTGTCCGCCGAACATGAACACCCCGTTGTCCATGATGATGGTGGACGGATGGCGCTTGCCGGTGTTGAGCGCCGCCAGCGCCATGAAGGGCTTGTAGGTGGAGCCCGGCGGGTAGGTGCCGCGCAGCGCACGATTGAGCAGCGGCTTGTCGGGCGATTCGTTCAGCTCGCGCCAGCTTTCGGTGTCGATGCCGTCGACGAACAGGTTCGGGTCGAACGTGGGCTTGCTCACAAAGGCCAGCACCTCGCCATTTCGCGGGTCGATCGCCACCAGCGCACCACGGCGGTTGCCGTAGAGCTTCTCGATCAGGTCCTGCAGCTTGATGTCGATCGACAGCGTGAGCGTGTTGCCCGGCGTGGCCGGGTTGGAGCGCAGGCGGCGCACGGCGCGGCCACCGGCGCTGGTCTCGACCTCTTCGAAACCGGTGATGCCGTGCAGGTCCTTCTCGTAGGCCTGCTCGATGCCCAGCTTGCCGATGTAGTCGGTGCCGCGGTAGTTGGCCTGCTCTTCCTCGGGCCACTCCTCGATCGCGGCCTTCTCTTTCTGGTTGATGCGGCCGATGTAGCCCAGCACGTGGCTGGCGGTCTCGCCATAACGGTAGTGGCGGAACAGGCGGGCCTGGATCTCGACACCCGGGAAGCGGTAGCGCTGGGCGGTGAAGCGCGCCACTTCCTCATCCGTCAGGCGGGTGCGGATGGGGATGGATTCGAAGCTCTTGGATTCTTCGCGCAGGCGCTTGAAGCGGCGGCGGTCACGCTGCTGGATATCGACCACATGGGACAGCGCGTCGATGGTGGCTTCCAGATCCTCCACCTTGGAGGGCGTGATCTCCAGCGTATAGGCCGAGTAGTTGTTGGCCAGCACCACGCCGTTGCGGTCGACGATCAGGCCCCGATTGGGCACGATGGGTACCACCGCGATGCGGTTGTTCTCGGCCTGGGTGGCCAGTTCGTCATGGCGGGCCACCTGCAGCACCAGCAGCCGCGCCACCAGGATGCCGAAACAGAACAGCACGAAGCCAGCCGCTGCCCACAAACGTGTGCGAAAACGGCTCAGTTCGACTTCGAGATTCTTGATTTCGGTCATGCGCGGGCCACGGCTTTGGGGTCCAACTCTTTATCCTGGGGCTAAATCACCCGGTAAGACCCCTTTCACAGCGGTCGGTTCTTGTCCCGATCCGGTGCACGCCGCTGGGGGGCCAGCAACAGCATGTGCGCCACCGGCCACAGGGCTGCTTCGAACAGGGGCGCAGCCAGCAGCCCCCAGCCCGGGAAGGTGGCGCCCGCCACCAGCCGCACCAGCAAGGCTACGGCATGGGCCGCCACGAACAGCGGCAGGATCTGCACGGCCTGGGAGCCCACCGTGAACCACAGCAGGCGGCGGTGCACGGTGATGGCGAAGAAGCTCAGCAGCGTGTAGGCCAAAGCGTGCTGCCCCAACAGGGCGCCATCGTGCACATCCATGAACAGGCCGAACACGAAGGCCGCGCCCACGCCCACACGGCGCGGCTGGTGCACGTTCCAGAACACCAGCACCACGGCCAGCACATCGGGCAGGGCCGGCACCCGGCCTACGGGCAGCAGGTTGAGCATCAGCGCCAGCAGCAACGTGACCCAGATGAAGACCGGGTTCACGGGCAGCAGCAGTTGCGAGCCGCGCGGCATCATGGTCATGGTGCGCTCCCTTCCTGGAGCGGGGCCGCGCTGCTGCCAGGTGCCGGCAGGGAGGCCAGGGACGCGCCCTGCCCTGCGTGCGCCGCCGAAGCCGCCGGGTCACTGGGGCGCGCCGGCAACTGATCCTGCACCGGGTGCAGCACCAGCACATGCTTGGGCGAATCAGGCTCGGCCATCGGCGTCAGCCAGATCCGTGCGAACGCCGAATCGGCGCGACGGTCCACCCTGAGCACCTTCGCGACCGGCAGGCCAGCGGGGTAGATGCCGTCCAGACCGGAGGTCAGCAGGTGATCGCCCTGCTGCACATCGGCATTGCCGGCCATGAAACGCAGCTCCATGCCCTGCGCCTGCGGCATGCCGTAGGCCACGCCACGCTGCTGGGTACGCGCATTGAGCACGGGCACGGCGGCATCGCGGTCGGTCACCAAGGTGACCTCGGCCGTGAGGGGGTACACGCGGGTGACCTGGCCCAGCACGCCGGATTCATCCAGCACGGGGGCGCCCAGCACCACGCCGTGGCGCCCGCCCCGGTCGAGCACGACCTTGCGGGTGTAGGGATCGGGGGCGTCGTAGAGCACCTCGGCGGCCAGGGTCTGCACGTTGATGCGGGGGCGCAGCTCCAGCAGTTGGCGCAAGCGGGTGTTCTCGGCCTCCAGGCTGGCCACGCGCATCACGCGCTCGGCCTGGGCCGCCACGGCCTGCTCGGCCAGGTTCTCTGCGCGGCGGGCTTCGTCAAGGCCGCGGAAGTAGTGCCCGGCCTGCTCCCAGGCGTGCACCGGCGCCAGCAGGCCCTGCTGCACCGGGTGGAGCACCGTGGCCAGGGCCGCGCGCAGGGGCTGCGTCACCTTGAAGCGCACGTCGGCCACCATCAGGAACACCGCCAGCGACGAGAAGAACAGCAGGCGTGTCAGCGCCGACGGCCCTTGCTTGAAGAAGGGCGGCGGGGTGCGGTCCAGCGTGCCCAGCGTCATGGTTCTTCTTCATCACGCCGCCAGCGCGGCGAACGGCCTTATTCGGAGGTGAAGATGCTGCCCAGGCGGTCCATGCGCTCCAGCGCGATGCCGCAGCCGCGCACCACGCAGGTCAGCGGGTCTTCGGCCACCAGCACCGGCAGGCCGGTCTCTTCGGCCAGCAGGCGGTCCAGGTCGCGCAGCAGCGCGCCGCCGCCGGTCAGCATCATGCCGCGCTCGGCGATGTCGGCACCCAGTTCGGGCGGGGTCTGCTCCAGCGCGTTCTTCACGGCCGACACGATCTGGTTGAGCGGGTCGGTCAGGGCCTCGAGGATCTCGTTGCTCGATATGGTGAAGCTGCGGGGCACGCCTTCCGACAGGTTGCGACCCTTGACTTCCATCTCCTTGACCTCGGAGCCCGGGAAGGCGCTGCCGATGCTCTTCTTGATGGCCTCGGCCGTGGGCTCGCCGATCAGCATGCCGTAGTTGCGACGGATGTAGCTGATGATGGCCTCGTCGAACTTGTCACCGCCGACGCGGACCGAGCCCTTGTAGACCATGCCGCCCAGCGAGATCACGCCGACCTCGGTGGTGCCGCCGCCGATGTCGACGACCATGGAGCCGGAGGCTTCGGACACCGGCAGGCCGGCGCCGATGGCGGCCGCCATGGGTTCCTCGATCAGGTAGACCTCGGAAGCACCGGCGCCCAGGGCGGATTCGCGGATGGCGCGGCGCTCGACCTGGGTGGAGCCGCAGGGCACGCAGATGATGATTCGCGGGCTGGGCTTGAGCACCGAGCGCGGGTGGACCATCTTGATGAACTGCTTGAGCATCTGCTCGGTGACGGTGAAGTCGGCGATCACGCCGTCCTTCATCGGGCGGATGGCCTCTATATTGCCGGGCACCTTGCCCAGCATGGCCTTGGCCTCATGGCCCACAGCCTGGATCGATTTCTTGCCGTTGGGACCGCCTTCATGGCGGATCGAGACCACCGAGGGTTCATCGAGCACGATGCCCTTGTCACGCACGAAGATCAGCGTGTTGGCGGTGCCCAGGTCGATGGCGAGGTCGGTGGAAAAGTAGCGGCGGAAGGTTCCGAACATGAATACGGCTCCGGCAACCGGGATCGATGCGGGTGGGGGCCTCTCGGGTGCAACCAAGCCCGAGGTCGTCGGGCAGGCATCCGGGCTCACGGCCAACCGGCAGTCCACAGCAGCTGCGGGTGGTGATGGATAACAGATGATTTTCCCACAGATTGCAGCGCTCTCGTAAGCGCTTGCTAAGTACTTCTTGGGCACGTTCAGCTTCCCCCTCCAGGCCCGCGTGGCCCCAAAAGGCGCCAAGCCCCTCGATTCAGCCCCGAGCAATCAGCTTTGCCCCAGACCTCGGTGCAGCAGCCCCGGCAGCAGAAGCGGGATAATGATCGTCCCCAGGCGGAGCCTGCCGACAGACCCGTCGCCCCCGCCGCCCGGATCCACCCCTGACACGCTTGCAACACCATGGCTTCGAACAACGCCACTTTGACCCCCGAGGACATCGGCCGCATCGCCCAGCTGGCCCGCCTTGAGCTGAGCGCCGACGAGCAGAACGCCATGCTCGCGCAGCTCAACGGCTTCTTCGGCATCGTCGAGCAGATGCGCGCCGTGGACACCTCCGGCGTCGAGCCCCTGTACACCCCCCTGTCGGCCATCGAGGACGTGACCCTGCGCCTGCGCGAGGACGCCGTCACCGAGCCCGACCAGCGCGAGGCCAACATGGCCAACGCCCCCGCCCGCGAAGGCGGCCTGTTCCTCGTGCCCAAGGTGATCGAATGAGTGCCCCCATGACACAAGCACCCCAAGACCTTCACGATCTGACCCTGGCCGAGGCCTCGGCCCGCCTGGCCGCCGGCCAGACCACCAGCGAAGCCCTGACCCGCCACGCACTGGCCCGCATCGAGCGCCACGCCAAGCTGGGCGCCTTCCTGCACGTCGACACCGACGGCGCGCTGGAAGCCGCCCGCAGCGCCGATGCCCGCCGTGCCGCCGGCCAGGCCCTGGGCCCGCTCGACGGCCTGCCCATCGCCCACAAGGACATCTTCGTCACGCAGGGCCAGCCGACCACGGCCGCCTCCAAGATGCTCAAGGGCTACCAGAGCCCTTTTGATGCCACCATCGTGGCCCGGCTGCACGCGGCCGGCATGGTGTCGGTGGGCAAGCTCAACTGCGACGAGTTCGCCATGGGCGGCGCCACCGAGAACTCGGCCTATGGCGTGGCCCGCAACCCCTGGGCACTGGACCAGATCGCGGGCGGCTCCTCGGGCGGCTCGGCCGTGGCCGTGTCGGCCCGTCTGGTCGCCGCGGCCTCCGGTTCGGACACCGGCGGCTCGATCCGCCAGCCGGCCGCGCTCACCGGCGTCACCGGCATCAAGCCCACCTACGGCCGCTGCTCGCGCTACGGCATGATCGCCTTCGCCTCCAGTCTGGACCAGGCCGGCCCGCTGGCCCGCACGGCAGAAGACTGCGCCCTGGTGCTGCAGGCCATGAGCGGCTTCGACGAGCGCGATGCCACCAGCGCCCAGCAACCCGTGCCCGACCTGGCCGCTGCGCTGCGCACACCGCGCACCGGTGCTACGGCCGAGCACCCCCTGGCCGGTCTGCGTGTGGGCGTGCCCAAGGAGTTCTTCGGCGAAGGCGTGAAGCCCGATGTGCTGGCTGCCACGCGCGAGGCCCTGGCCCAGCTGCAAAAGCTTGGCGCCACGCTGGTGGATGTGAGCCTGCCGCGCACCGAGCTGTCCATCCCCGTGTACTACATCATCGCGCCGGCCGAGGCCTCATCGAACCTGAGCCGTTTCGACGGCGTCAAGTTCGGCCACCGCGCCAAGCAGTACGCCGACCTGGCCGACATGTACCGCAAGACCCGCGCCGAAGGCTTCGGCCCCGAGGTGAAGCGCCGGATCATGATCGGCACCTATGTGCTCTCGCACGGCTACTACGACGCCTACTACCTGCAGGCCCAGAAGCTGCGCCGCATGATCGCGGATGATTTCCAGGCCGCCTTCAAGGTGTGCGACGTGATCGCCGGCCCGGTCTCGCCCACGGTGGCGCGACCCATCGGTTCGCAGACCGACCCGCTGGCCGACTACCTGGCCGACATCTTCACGCTGCCCGCCAGCCTGGCCGGCCTGCCCGGCATGAGCGTGCCCGCCGGCTTCGGCGACCACGGCCTGCCCGTGGGCCTGCAGCTGATCGGCAACTACTGGCAGGAGGCCGCGCTGCTGCACGCCGCGCACGCCTTCCAGCAGGCCACCGACTGGCACCTGCGCGCTCCGGCAGCCCTTGCCGCCCTCGACGCCTGATCACGACGACACCGACACCATGAGCACCAACCTGATCCGCGGCTTCGAGGTCGTCATCGGCCTGGAGACGCACGTCCAGCTGTCCACCGCGTCCAAGATCTTCTCGGGCGCCTCCACCCGCTTCGGCGCCGAGCCCAACACCCAGGCCTGCGCGGTCGACCTGGCCCTGCCCGGCACCCTGCCCGTGATGAACACCGGCGCCGTGGACCGCGCCATCGCGCTGGGCCTGGCCGTGGGGGCCGTCGTGGCGCCGCGCTCCATCTTCGCGCGCAAGAACTACTTCTACCCCGACCTGCCCAAGGGCTACCAGATCAGCCAATACGAGATCCCGGTGGTGCAAGGCGGCACCGTGGGCTTTTTCGTGGGCGAGCAGGCCCACACGGTGCGCCTGGTGCGCGCCCACCTCGAAGAAGACGCCGGCAAGTCGCTGCACGAGGACTTCGCCGGCTTCAACGGCGAAAAATCCAGTGGCATCGACCTGAACCGCGCCGGCACGCCGCTGCTGGAAGTGGTCACCGAGCCCGACATGCGTTCGAGCAGCGAGGCCGTGGCCTATGCACGCGCGCTGCACACCCTGGTGGTGTGGCTGGGCATCTGCGACGGCAACATGCAGGAAGGCTCCTTCCGCTGCGACGCCAACGTGTCGGTGCGCCGCCCGGGCGCGCCTTTGGGCACGCGCCGCGAGATCAAGAACCTCAACAGCTTCAAGTTCCTGCAGCAGGCCATCGACGTCGAGATC